>JBJTSM010000403.1:0-7432 GCA_046076685.1 Planctomycetia bacterium
CAGCCCCACGACAACAGCGTGCGGGTTTCGCTCGGCGAAATCCTGCCCCTGCTGGCCGATGCCGTGGCAAGCAACCGGACGTGGCTGACCGATTTCAAGGATGACGAGGTCTCGATCTCGTCGGATCTGCACGACGTGCTCCAGGCCTACCGGCACTTCCGCCGTCCCGGGGCCTGACGGGCCGCGGGCGGAATGGGGTCGACGGCGGAAAGGGGGGGGGGCGACACACCCCTCTTGCGAGTTACTCTCCCGTGGGGCATACTCCCCCGAGGAATTCTCGCTTCTCCGCCGCGCACCCGATGCCAACACCTCTCAATCTCGCCGACCTGGGAAGACGAGTGCGGGCGGTGCGGCTGGCCCGGCGGCTGACCCTCGACGAGGTCGTATCGCGGGCGAATTTCACGGTGAGCTGGCTCTCGAAGCTCGAGAACGGCCAGTTGACCCCGTCGCTCGAGGGCCTCGTGAAGCTGGCCGAGGTGCTCGAATGCGGCGTTGACACGCTCGTCGAAGGGCTGTCGGTGCCGCCACAGTACGTGGTCGTCAAGCAGAGCCAGGGACGCACCGAATCGGCCCGCGACGGCCGCGGCGGGTATGTCGTCGAAAACCTCGCCGACCAGTGGCGGGATCGGGCCATGAACCCGGCGATCATCCACCTCTCGGGCGTGGGGAACCGCCACCATCCCGACAACCACGACGGCGAGCGATTTCTGCTCGTGCTCGACGGCCAGGTGAAGCTGGAATACGGCGACGAGCTGATCCACCTCGACCAGGGGGACAGTGTCTACATCTACGCCGCCATTCCCCACGTGCTCGCGCCCGCGGGCCGTGGCCAGGCGCAGGTGCTCAGCGTGTCGTACGATCCCCTGCCGGGCAGCCACAAACTGGCCGGTGGCGGCCAGAGCAAGACGGGGGGAAAGACCGGGCCGCGCCGTGCCAAGGCGGCCGCCAAGGCCAAGTCGCCTCCGCCGCCCGCCCGCCGCGACCGGCCCTGACGGGCCGGATAGACGCGGGGTAGACTTGCGGCTCGGTGGCCTCTCTCCTTCCGTGGAGCCGCATCCATGCCGCTGTCGCGCCGTGATTTCGTGGAAACCGCCCTCGCGCTGGCGGCTGCCAGCCTGGCCGGCATGCCGGCCACAGCCGCCCCGGCCGCCGAGTCGGAGGCCCCATCGGCCGCCCACCCCCGCCAGAAGCTCCGGGTCGCCGTGATCGGCGTGAACGGCCAGGGAGCGGCCCACGTGGGCGAGTGGCTGGCCAACCCGGATGTCGATCTTGTGGCAATCTGCGACTGCGATCCGTCGGCCTACGTGCGGCTGTGCGAGAAGCGTTTCGCCAATGCGCTCCATCCGCCGGCCTACGTGCAGGACATCCGCCGGCTCCTCGACCGAAAGGACATCGACGCGGTCTCGATCGCCACGCCCAACCACTGGCACGCGCTCATGGCCATCTGGGCGATGCAGGCGGGCAAGGACGTCTACGTGGAGAAGCCCTGCAGCCACAACGTGGAGGAGGGCCGCGTCCTCACGCAGTGGGCGCGGAAGCTCGGCCGCATCTGCCAGATGGGCGTGCAGAGTCGCAGCATGACGGGCATGCGGGAGACGCTCGACTTCGTGCGAAGCGGGAAGATCGGCGCCGTGAAGACGGCGATGGCCCTCTGCTACAAGCGGCGGCCGAGCATCGGCCTGGTCGATACCCCCGCCCCGATTCCGGCGGGGCTCGACTTCGACCTCTGGGCGGGCCCGGCCCCGGCCGTGGTGCCCGTCCGCAAGAAATTGCACTACGACTGGCACTGGAACCACGTCACCGGCAACGGGGACCTCGGCAACCAGAACCCGCATGAACTCGACAAGGCCCGCTGGGGCCTCGGCAAGCAGGAACTGCCCCGGCGGGTGGTGAGCCTCGGCGGCCGGCTCGGCTACGTCGACAACGGCGACGTGGCCAACAGCCAGGTGACGATCTACCAGTGGGACGACGCCCTTTTGATCTCCGACGTACGGGGCCTCGAGCTCAAGTCGCCGGTGACCTTCGGCCTGAAAGCCGGGCCGCTCGTCACGGGCAACATCTGGTTCGGTACGAAGGGCTACGTCGTCTCCCCGAGCTACACCGCCGGCGTGGCCTACGATCCCGACGGCCACGAGCTCGGCCGCTGGTCGGGCGGCAGCTACCAGTTGCACTTCGCCAACTTCGTCGCGGCGATCAAGGGCCGTAACCACCGGGATCTCCACCTCGACATCGAGGACGGCCACCTGTCGAGCGCGCTTGCGCACCTGGGGAACGTCTCGTGGACGCTCGGCGAGACGGCCCCGCCCGACACGCGGCCGAGCCTCGGGCAATCCGACGCTCACGTGGCCGACACGCTCGAGAGCTTTACGGCCCACCTGCGGGAAAACAGCGTCGACTTCGCCGCCACGCCGTTCCGGCTCGGCCGCGAGCTCACGATCGACCCCCAGACGGAGCGGTCGACCGACGCCGAGGCGAACCATCTCTTCAGCCGGGACTACCGCAAGGGTTTCGAACTCGCGCGCGTGTGAAAGCATGGGGCCGGTCCGAGGGATGGCGAGCCTTGCGTGCCCCATCCCGGGGCTTGCGCCCCGGGCTTGCATGCGACCGGAACCCCGGCGCTCGCGCTTCGGGCTTGTATGCGACCGGAACCCCGGCGCTTACGCTTCGGGCTTGTATGCCCCCATAGAAGCCCCCGGCGCAAGCCGGGGGATCGGCGGCAGGATGAGCTGCCAATACTCGACGTCGAGCCAGCGGCCGAACTTGTGGCCCGCCTCGCGGACCGTCCCGCAACAGGCGAACCCGAGCCGCCGATGCAGGGCGATGCTCGCCACGTTCTCGGCGTCGATCACGCCCACCATCGTGTGCAAACCGCGGTCGCGGGCCTCCGCGACGAGCGCGGCCAGGAGCGTCCGCCCCACCCCGCGACCCCGGCAGCCGACGTCGACATAGACCGAGTGTTCGACCGTCTGCCCGTAGGCGGGAAAGGGCCGGAAGGGACCCCACGTGGCGAAGCCCGCGAGCACGCCCGGCTGGAATTCGATCCCGAGCACGGGCAGGCCAGCCGCCTGCTTGGCGGCCCACCACGCCCGCATCGTCTCCGCGCTCCGCGGCTCGTATTCGTAGAGCGCCGTCGTGTGCAGGATTTCGTGGTTGTAGATCGCCCGGATCGCCTCGAGATGCCGCTCCTCGCAGCGGACGACGGCATGAGGCCCGGCGGCGTCCGCGTCAGCCATCGCGGCGCTCCCGCGGGGCGGGGGGCGTGAGCAGCGACACGACCACGAGCACGAGAAAGCCGAGCGGGATGGTGACGATCCCCGGCTGGCTGAAGGGCACGATCGAGGCCTCACGGCTCCAGCCGTAGACCTTCTCGAAGGTGTCGGCCGACAGCAGAATCCAGACGAGCGACGAGACCATGCCCGCCGTCACCGCGGCGATGATCCCCTGCTTCGTCGTCCGCGGCCAGAAGAGGAGCATCACGAGCGCCGGCAGGTTGGCGCTGGCGGCGATGTTGAACGCCCAGCCCACGAGGAAGCTGACGTTGAAGCTGCGAAACAGCACGCCGAGCACCATCGCGACGATGCCGAGGACGACCGCCGCGATCTTGCCGCACCGCACCTTCTCGTGGTCGGTCATGGCGACGCCGAGGACGTTTTCCACGAGATCGTGGGCGACCGCGCCGCTGCCCGCCATGATCAGGCCGCTCACCGTGCCGAGCACGGTCGTGAACGCGATCGCCGAGATGATGGCGAAGAGCGTCGTGCTGAACGACTTGGCCAGGAGCGGCGCGGCCATGTTCGAACTCGTGGGGTCGAGCGCGCCGCTGGTCATCGCCCCCAGGCCCAGGTAGAGCGTGAGCACGTAGAACGCGCCGATCGCGGCGATGCCGACGACGGTGCTCTGCCGGGCGGCCGCGGCATCCTTCACGGTGTAGTAGCGGATGAGGATGTGCGGCAGCGACGCGGTGCCGCAGAAGAGGGCCAGCATCAGGCTCGCAAAATCGAGGCGGTCGGCGAGCTTGCCGGTGGAGAGCCCCTTGAAGTAGCCGCCCGGCTTGAGCAGGTCGGCCCCGCGTCGCTCCACGGGAAAGTAGGTGGTGTGCGTGCCGTCGGCGTCGGTGTGCTTCTTGCTCGACCACGTGACCACCGTCGAATCCTCGAGCGCCGAGAGATACTCGAGCGGTCGCAGCGGTCCGGTGGCGGTCTTCCCGGCATAGCGTTCGGGCAGCGCGAGAATCGTGCCCACCGGCTTGAGGTCGTGGTCCTTCGACTGCCGCACGCCGTCGACGAGCACGGTGCCGTCGGGGGCGACGGTGCGGACCTGCGGCGCGAGATTCACCTCCCGGCCGGCGCCGACCACCAGGCCGCGGTCGAGGATCATCGCGGCGAGGATGCCGCAGAAGAACACGAGCAGCGACCCCTTGATGAACTGCACCCAGGTGGTGGAGACCATGCCCGCCGTGACGACGATCATCGTGACCGCCACGCCCACGAGCACCACGCCCGCCGTGTGCGGCAGGCCCAGGAGCGGCACGATCAGGTCGCCCGCCCCGACCATCTGGGGGATGAGGTAGAAGATGCTGACGACAAGCGTGGAGATCGCCACGGCCAGCTTGATGCAGCGGCTGTTGAACCGGCTGTCGAGGGCGTCGGCGAAGGTGAATTTCCCGAGCGACTTGATCGGCTCGGCGATCACGAACAGGGCCACGATCCAGCCGGCGAGGAATCCGATCGAGTAGAGGAAGCCGTCGTAGCCGTGGAAGGCGATCATCCCGCAGATGCCGAGGAACGACGCGGCCGAGAGATAGTCTCCCGCGAAGGCGATGCCGTTGACGAACCAGTGGATCTCGCCATGGGCGGCATAGTAGCCCTTCGCCGACTGCCCCTTGCGGCCGAGGAAGAACGACAGCCCGACGACGCCGAGCACGAAGGCGGCGAAGATCGCGATGGCGATCGGCGAGGATTCATAGAGCATCGGCCGAGTCCTTTCGGAGAACGGGGAATGGCTGCGGGCGGGCCGTATCAGCCGCGCGGAGAACGGTCGCTGTCGAGCGTGCGGCAGGCGGCCATGTAGATCACGGCCAGAAGAAACGCCCCGGCGATCAGGCCCATCCCATAGGCGATGGCCAGATTCACGCCGCCGAACGGCCGCAGCGACAGAAGATCGGGACGGAAGAGCACGAGGGCCATGAAGCCCGCATAGAGCAGCACGTAGACCCAGTAGAGCGCGAGGCCGACCCGGCTGCCGGCGGTTTTGGCCCGGTGCCCGCCGCGTGGTTCGGTGTGTCCGTCGGACTCTGGCATGCTCTTCTCCCGGCTCATGGCGACAGCTTGGGTTCCCGCTTGTGCGAGTCGGAGTGTAGCACCGGCGCCGTCCGCCACCAGCCGGGGCCCTCGGCCTCCACCTCGGCGGTGTGGGCTCGCAGCCGCGTCATCATCGCCGCGAGCCTGTCCGGCTCTCGTCCCGCCAGATCGTGCCTCTCGCCGGAGTCGGCGGCGAGGTCGTAGAGCTCCGGCCTTTCGAGCGATTCGTCCACGACGATCTTCCAATCCCCCTCGCGATAGGCCACCCTGCCCCCATACCGCCAGTAGAGCGGCACCTGCCGGTCGATGCCGCCGCCCGACCACGCGGCGGCCTCCCCACCGCCCCCCTGCCCCAGCCAGAGCGGCAGCAGGTTCACACCGTCGAGCTTGCGGCCCGCCGGCGGCTCGATCCCGGCCGCGGCCAGCATCGTCGGGAAGAAATCACTCCCGATCACCGCTGCACCGCTCTCCGTGCCCGGCCGAATCTTTCCGGGCCAGCGGACGAGCCCGGGCACGCGATGCCCTCCCTCGTACATCGACCGCTTGCGGCCGCGCAGCCCTCCCGCGAGGCCGCGGCCAGGCCCCTTGTCGCCATCCCCCTCGGGGCCGTTGTCGCTCGAGAAGAAGACGATCGTCGAGTCGGCGAGCCGCAGGGCGGCAAGTGTCCGCATGAGCTCGCCGAAGGCGTCGTCGAGCTGCGTGACGTTCGCCCGGTAGGTGCGCTCCTCGGGATCGGCGATGCCTGCATGGAGCCGCTCGTACCGCTCGGCCGACGCGATCGGATAATGCGGCTCGTGCGTCCAGACGGCAAGAAAAAACGGCTTGGCGGGATCCCGCTTCTCCTCGAGCCAGCGTATCGCCTCCCTGGCGACAGACGGCGCGGAATAGTCGTCGACCCTGCCGACGGGGGTGCCGTTACGGACGAAGTTCGTCGGGAAGGCGTGGCTCGGGGCGGCGTTGTTCTGCGTCGCGAGCCACCAGCCGTAGCCGTGGTCGGAGGGCTGCGGCTGATCGGGCTCGTTGAACCTGCCGTTCAAGTGCCACTTGCCGACGTGGCAGGTATCGTACCCCGCTTGGGCGAGCAGCTTCGGCAGGGCGATCTCGCTGGTCCGCAGATGGATCGGGCTCTGCTCGGGGATCCAGGTGAACACGCCGTTGCGATAGGGCGTCCGTCCGGTCAGGAGCGCCGATCGTGACGGCGAGCAGACGCTGCTGGCCGAATGGCAATCGGTCAGCCGCAGGCCCTCGGCCGCGAACCGGTCGAGGTGGGGCGTGACGGCGGCGCGATTGCCGTAGCAGCCCAGTTCACCGTAGCCGAGGTCGTCGGCGAGGAAGAGCACGATGCTGGGACGCGCATCGGCGGCCCGGGCGATCGCCGACCACGGCCCCGCGGCCGGAAGCAGCGCCGGAAAAGCCGCGGCGATCACCGCCGCTTTCATGACTCGACCAGCCACCGCGGCCAACCGCTGCCACCGCATGCCACCCCCTTATTGGTCGATCGCCGCGAACACCTTGGCATACGCCTCGGCCCGTGCCTCGGGCTTGAGTTCACGAAGCTCCACGAGCAGCGGCCGCAGGCCCGCGGCCCACGACGGATCGCGGGCAATCCGGGCATCCACCTTGGCGAGCAGGTCGTCGGCGTTCTTACCCGTGGCGGCCGCGGCGGCGGCCACGGCGCTCCGCAGGTACTCCGCCGCCTGCACGTCGGGATTCGGCGCCGACGCGGCGTCGAACCGCCCGAGCGCCCAGGCGATCCCCTCGCTCATGTGCTTCTGGAACATCGGTTCTTTCCAGGTGGCGTCGTTGTGGCCGAAGTTCGTATAGAAGACGCGGCCGGCGCCATAGTCACGAACCCACGAGACCGGCACGTGCCAGGGCTCCCGGGGCGAACTCGCCTGCATCTCCAGGCTCACGAGCACGCGGAGATTCTCCGGCTTGTACCGCGGATCGTACTGATAGATCTCGTCCTGCCAGCGGAACCGCGGCGGCAGCATGGCCGTGAGCGGGTGAGCCGGCTCGTGGACGACAAAGGCATGCTGGCCGCTGCCGTTCCAGGGATGGCCGGCGAAGTGGCCGCCGATCATCTCGCAGTAGGCGTCGGAACTCTTGAGCGTGTCGCTGGCGGCATGGAA
>JBJTSM010000404.1:0-3665 GCA_046076685.1 Planctomycetia bacterium
GGGCACCGCCCGCCCCTCGACGAGCGACTGAAACATCGCGAACACGTCGCTGCCCCACTGCGGCTCGTAGGTGAGCAGCGAACCCGGGGCGTGGAGCACGCCCGGCGGAATCAGCCAGCCGGTGCCCCGCTCGAGCCGGTACGCCTTGGCCAGGTCGATGATCCCGTTGTCACCACGGTTCCAGTTCTCGAGGCACTTCCGCACGTCTTCTTTCGTCGTGCCGGGCTCCAGGCCCATGAAGGTGTAGGGGAAGTTGTTGTCGCAGTTGTTGTACTGGGGCGGGAAGTAGTAGCTCTCCGGTTTTCCTTCCCGGCCGACGAGCTTGGCATCCTCGAAGGATTGGTGCATGTGATGGGGGATCGGCCCCATGTTGTCGAAGAACTTCGAATAGACCGGCCACTTCTTGTAGCGCTCCCAGATCGCCCTGCCGACGAGCTTCGCGGCCCCCTCGCTGACGGCGTCGCGCAGCAGGAATCGCTCCCCCTCGAACACGCACCAGGAGAGGCCCTCGTCGGGCACGCGGCCCTCGTTGGCCGCCTCGGTCGTGCTGGCGAACCACCGCTCGTCGATGCCGCCGCGGTCGAGGCCGTAGGAGTAGTAGTCGTCCGGATGGAGGCGGACCCGCTTGCCGGGGTGCAGGAAGCTGCGGGGCACCCAGGTGGGCGAGAGGCGGAGGATGCCCTTGCCGGCGGACAGCGCCCGGTCGAGGGAGGAGCCGACGTTCTTGGCTTCGGGAAGCTTGGCGGAGGTGCGGGCGGCGGTGGCCATGGAAAACCCCTGTCGTGGAACTGTGGGAATCAGCCCAAAAGTTGTACGAATCCCGGCACCGACCCGCAAGCAGCGGCAAACGGGGGCCTTCACCCCATGATCTGCTCCGCCAGCCGCTGCACGGAGAGCGGCGCCGAGCCCTCCGCCTTGTTGTTGATGGTGACGAACACGTCGCGCCCGGCGGATGCCGCCGCGCGGGTGAGGCTCGCGAGAGCCGTGCGGGAGGGCAGGTCCTCCTCGGCGAGCCGGTTGAATGGAAAGTAGTCCGCCTTCGCCTCCTCGTAGCCGCGGCCGGCGTGCAGGTTCCAGCGGGCCACCAGGGGCATCGTGCAGTCGGCCCGCTCGAGGCCGAACGCCGCGGCCTGCTCCGCCACCGGCGGCATCCGCGCATGCACCGCGAGGCAGGGTACCGCGGCCGCGTCGCCGAGCGCGGCGGCGAAGCTCGGGCAGGCAAGCTGCGGATCGCGGACCTCCACCGCGTAGAGCGGGCCGCGGGGCAGCATCGCCATGAAGGCAGCGATCCGGGCCGCGAGCTTCGGCACGTCGGACAGGAGCCGGCGGCCGAGCGGCGGAAACTGAAAGACGAGCGGGCCGGCCTTGGGGCCGAGGCCGTCGACCGCGGGTCGCACGAACGTCGCTGCCGCCGCCGTCGCGTCGAGAAACAGCGGATTGTCGCGGGCGGCCTCTCCCGACCCGGGCTTCCGCACGACCGGATCGGTGATCGCCGCCGGCGCCTTGATCACGAAGCGGAAGTGGGCCGGCACCTGCGTGGCGTAGCGGGCGAACTCCTCCTGCGTGAGCGGCGCGTAGAACGTCCTGTCGAGGCTCACCGTCCGAAAGAGTGGATGCGCGGCGTAGGCGGCCAGCCCGTGTCGGGCGAGCGTCTGTTCATTCGCGGGCTTGCCGTTGCGGGGGGCGTAGACGAGCCCCGTCCAGCCGGGGAACGACCAGCTCGACGTGCCCAGGTGGATCCGTGCCGGTAGCGAGTCGCCGAGGATTCTCACGCCGTCGTCCACCGCCGCCGGATCGACGGCGTCGACGTCGGCGAAGAGCGACAGCTGTTCGTGCGTCATGGCGGGGCTCGAAAAAGCCGGCGGCTGGAAACGTAAAATTTTGTGCCCGGGATAAAAACCTATCATGATGGCCCGGCCCGATCCCGCGGACCGGATCAACAGGTGCATGGGAGCGTATGAATCCGGCAACTTCAACACCGCAGCTCGCGACGCTCTCCGCCCGGCTCACGGGGGACCTGCTCGTCGACGATCTCACGCGCACCATCTATTCGACCGATGCGTCGGAATACCAGGAGCGGCCGCTGGCGGTGGCGTTTCCGGAGACCGACGCCGACGTCCGTGAACTGGTGCGATTCGCCGCGGCGGAGCGTGTCGGCCTGATCCCCCGCGCCGCGGGCACGTCGCTGGCCGGTCAGGTGGTCGGCGGCGGGATCGTGGTCGACGCGGGCCGCCACCTGAACCGCATCCTGGCGGTGGACGTGGAGCGGCGCACCTGCCGCGTGCAGCCGGGCGTGGTCCGCAATCAGCTCAATCAGCACCTCGCGCCGCTCGGGCTCTTCTTCGGCCCGGAGACTTCGACGGCGTCCTGGGCGATGATCGGCGGCATGGTGGGCAACAACTCCTGCGGCTCGAACTCCATCGCCTACGGCTCGACCCGCGACCACCTGATCCGGGCGCGGGGCTTTCTCGCCGACGGCTCCGAGGCGACGTTCGGCCCGCTGTCGGCCGAGGAGTTCGCCGAGAAGTGCTCGGGGCCCGATTCCCTGGAGACGCGGATCTACCGCGGCATCCGCGACCTGCTCGGCGACCCCGCCGTCCGGCAGCTGGTCCGCGACAGTTATCCGCGGCCCGAGGTCACCCGCCGCAACACGGGCTACGCGCTCGACGCGCTCATGGACGCCTCGTGCTTCGACCAGGTGTTCGACAGCCGGGGCGAGCGGCCCTTCAATTTCTGCCGGCTGCTCGCCGGCTCCGAGGGCACGCTCTTTTTCGGCGTCGAATACGAGCTCGGCCTGATCCCGCTGCCGCCTCCGGGCGCGCTCATGGTCGTGCACTGCGCGACCGTCGACGAGGCCCTGCGGGCCACGCTCGTGGCGATGCGGCACCGGCGCGGGGCGGAGGCGCACCCGGCGGGCGAGTGCCTCCTCACCGGCTGCGAGCTGATCGACAAGAAGATCCTCGACTGCACGAAGGACAATGCCGAACAGGCCCGGAACCGGTCGTTCGTCGTGGGCGATCCCGGGGCGATCCTGGTCGTGGAGGTGAAGCATGCCGATCGTGAGGCCGTGGCGGCCAAGCTCCGCGTGATCGAGGACGAGCTTCGCGGCGCCGCGATCGGCTACGCCTACCCGGTGCTCTTCGGTGGCGAAGGGGACAAGGTCTGGGAACTGCGGCGGGCCGGGCAGGGGCTCGTCAACAACGTGCCGGGCGACGCGAAACCGCGCGAGATCGTCGAGGACACGGCCGTGGCGGTCGAGGATCTGCCGGCCTACATCGCCGAATTCGACCGGCTGCTCTCCGAGAAATACGGCATCGAGTGCATCCACTACGCCCACGCCGGCGCCGGCGAGCTCCACCTCCGGCCCCTCTTCGACCTGCGCACGGCGGACGGCCTGCGCATGTTCCGCGCGGTGGCCACCGACGTGGCCCACCTCGTGAAGCGCTACCGCGGCTCGCTCAGCGGAGAGCATGGCGACGGCAGGCTGCGGGGCGAGTTCATCCGCACCATGGTCGGCGATGCCTGCTTCGCGCACATCGAGTTCGTCAAGCGTCTCTTCGATCCGCAGGGGATCCTCAATCCGGGGAAGATCGTCGACACGCCCCCCATGGACACGCACCTGCGTCTGGTCCCCGGCGAGCCGGAGCCGCATCACGACACCGTCT
>JBJTSM010000405.1:0-3177 GCA_046076685.1 Planctomycetia bacterium
ATTCCCGGGTGAAACTCAAAAAGTCACGTAATTGACGGGTGCGATGGGGTCAGTTCAAATCGGACTCAAAATCCGTTGCCCGCAAGGGCGTGTGGGTTCAAGTCCCTCCTCCGGCATACTTGGTTTTTGTGACTTTCCTCAAAACGATTCCTGAAGGGATGTTCCAATCCCACGCCAAGCCCATGGAACCGGGCTCAAGGGGGGCGGGGATCATGGGTCATCGGACGGGAGCTGGGCTTCGCCCTCGGCGTTGCCGCCAAGAAGTCGTCGGGCAATTCGTTGACGCTGGAGGTTCGACACCGGCCCCCGACGCCGTCGTCGGAAACTCCTGCTCGAGGAGTTTCTCCACGCGGCTCACTTGGGCCGCAGAAATCTGAACGGCTCGGCCGGCTTGAACTCCCTAGTCTGGTTGCCGGCCCGGTCAGGGTCGCCGTCGAGTTGAAGCTTCCGCACGCCCGACTCGGGGGCGAAATCAAGATCGGCGAACTTCACCCACACGATGCTCGGCGAGAACGTGCTCTCGTAGTAGTAGACCCGCTGCTTCTGGTCGGACACCGTTCGCCAGATCGTCGAGGAGATGTTGGGCTTGTCGGGCGTGGTGATGCCGCGGGGCACGCCGACGTTGCGCATCACGCTGAACACGTCGGCCACGGCCTCCCGTGGATCGGGCGACTGCCGGCAGGCGTTGATGTAGAACGACGCCCGCGCAAAGCGATCGGCCGCACGATTCGTGCCGGGGAGCATCACCGTGCCGCCGATCTCCTGCCAGTAGCGGTTGAGGGCGATCTGCTCGTCGAACAGCGGGGAGTTGGTCATCACCTGATACTCGCGGGAGTGGTGGATGCGGAGCTTGCCGCCGACGTATTCGAAGATCGCCGAGTCGCCCGACGGATCCGAGATCGCCAGGTGCACGAGACCGGGCCGGCCGTTGGGCGCGGTGATCGCCACCACGCGAAACGTCTCCTTGCGAAGTTCCGCCACGGCCTCGGCCACGGTCGCAAACCGGTCGAGCACATACTGCGTCCAGGCGCAGATCGTGACCGCAGGACGGGTGTCGGTGGCGGCCGGGTATTCCGACTCCGCCAGGTAGAGCAGGTTTGCGACGAGCCCCTTTTCGTTCATGCCATCGGCCGTCGCACCCTCGTAGACGCTCGCCACGACGCTTCCATAGAGGCTCTTCCACTCGAGCGCGCCGCGGTCGAGGCCGCCATTGCGGGCCATCCCCCGGGGAAAAATCCAGAGGTTCGTGTGCATGTCTTCCTGCCAGTCCATCGAGCGGCCGGTGACGGTCTGGCCTTCGGGGCCGAGATAGACCGCGCGGGTGCAGGCCGCGGCGGAAGCGGCGAAGAGAAAAGTGACCATCGCTGCAATGGGCACAAGGCGGCGCATGAACGCACTGTGACGACGGAATCGCATGATTTTTTCTCCGAAGGTGATGGCTGGCCGCGACCCGGCCCTCGGCAACATAGCACCTGACGGGGGCCGGTGGCGCTCACCCTTCGGCGAGTTTCCCGCTGTATCGATCGATCAGATAGCCCCGCGTCCAGGTCAGCAGCGTCTCGCCGTCGCGGCGGGTAGGCACGGCCCGGACGAGCCGGTGTCCCGAACCTGCAAAGAGCCTGGTCAACAGCACGCTGATGTAGGTCGCGTTGGCTGCCTGGGCTTGGACGCGCTCCCGCTCGTCTATCTGGGGAAAGTTCGCCGCCGAGGAGCAGCGTTCCGGAAGCAGGTCGGCCAGTCGTTCCGGTGCCTCGTTGATGCCCCAGGGATCGGTCGCGTAAAAGACGCCGTCGATGCCCACGAAATCACCGCGTGCGTGCCGCAGATCCGGGACGCTGGCCTCCGTCAGGCGTTCGCCCACGATGGCGTCGTAGGCCATCGAGCAGGCCGCGAACTCGTAGCGGCCGTCGGCGGCGAGGCGATGCGCGCCCACGCCGTCGAGCACATCGCCGTGGTCGAGGGCGGCGCAGAAGCCCTCCGGAAAGCAGACGGCCGACCCCTCCGGGCCTAGCCGGCGTCGCATCTCCTTGCGGGCGTCGTCCTGGCCGAGCCCGAGGAAACTGCGGCATGAGACGGCGAACCGGCGGCCGTTGAGCTCCACGCGATGCACATGAGGAACCAGATCGGGATCCTCATCGGTGGGAAAGGTGAGTTGCAGCGACGACCCCCCCACCTCCACGATGCCGACCGGCTCACGATCGCTCTCGAACGCGTCGAGGAGCATGTCGTTGAGGTTGATCCAGGTCCAGACGCCCTCCTCTTCGCTGCCGCACGTGGTCCGCACCTCGCCGACCGGAAAGCCATGGGCAAGGATGCCTGCGCGGATCGTGTCGTAGAGGCGATCGATCGCTGGGCGGCCGTGGAGCCCCTCGGCATACCGCATGCCGGCGGTGGCGAGCAGGTTCACCTCGACCGAAGCCGGCTCGATGCCAAGGCGACCAAGAAAGCCGCGGGCATGTTCGAGCAGGGGGTCGATGATCTCCGGCACGACAGTCGCTTGAATCGCGGGGTCGTCCGGGCGGACGAAGTTGTTGATGCCGTCTTCCTTGGCTCCCGAGGCCATCGTCGGAAACTCCTGCTCGAGAAGCTTCTCGACGTGGGCGAAGGGGCCTGGCTCGACGCGGTAGAGGAAGAGCCGCGTGCCGCTGCTCCCGGCGTCGATGACCGCGGTGCGGAGCGTCATGGTTTCACCGGCATCACGAGTCCCCGAGCTCCCGCGAGAATACACAGACCGAGCACGATCAGCACCCAGGGCAGGAGCCTCCCCGCCAGCCGCCGCATCGTGGCCGCGACCAGGCGATGGTTGACAAGCAGGTTGCCCGCCACGCACCACAGCCCGGTCATGATGGCGAAAATGGCCGTGAACGTCGGGACAACCTGAAACTGTTCGGCGAAGACGGGCACGTAGACGCCGAGATTGTCGCCGCCGTTCGCGGCCGTCACGCCCGCGACCGAGCAGGCCTGCGCCACGAGCGATCCGGCTGCCGTCGGAACTCTCTCGGAGTCGTCGGTCGGAGCAGGCGGTGACCGCCATGCCGACCAGAGCCGGTGCAGCCCGAGCGACAGCGGCGCAAGCCCGAGCAGGGCGACCCACTCTGGCGGCACCGCCACGGCGAAGGCCGCTGCCGCGACGCTCGCGGCCACGATGCCGCCAATGCCGAGAAACTGCCCGGCGAC
>JBJTSM010000406.1:0-5704 GCA_046076685.1 Planctomycetia bacterium
TTTTTGATGCAGCGGGTCTTTCGCACCCTCGACCAGATCGAACTGCTCGACGAAGGCACGCCGCTCGACCGCCTGCAGCGGGCGGAAGCTCGTGGTCTAATCACATCGGCCGAACGGTGGGGGGAAGTGCGGATGCTGCGCAACTCGATCGCCCACGACTACCTCATCGAGAGCGCCGACAAGGTGCTCCACGAGGCGCTCGCGGCAGCCCCTGAGCTCATCGAGACGGCGGAGCGAGTGGCACGATACGTCGGGCACAAAGGCTATTGCTGACCACGGCTTGCGCCGCGGACTTGAACGCACGCCCCGGTCGCCGTGGATGGCGTCCTCCTCCGGCTTGCGCCGGGCGCTCTTGGGATCGCGGCCCGCCTACCGCATGACGACGCGGTCTTGGTCGGGCGTGGCCGCCGTCACCGTGCCGATCCGCCAGTTTTCATGGCCCATGTCGGCCAGCTGCCGGCCGATGGCGTCGGCACTGTCGGCTGCCACGACGAGCACCATCCCCACGCCCATGTTGAAGACACGGTCCATCTCGGCCGAATCGATGCCGCCGAGCTTCTGCACCCAGGGAAACACGCCCGGCACCCGCCACGAGCCGCGGTCGAGCACGATCTGCACCCGGTCGGGCACGATCCGCGCGAGATTCTCCACGAGCCCCCCGCCCGTGATGTGGGCGATGCCGTGTACGGCTGAGTCGTCGCGATGCCGGCGGAGCACCGCCTTCACCGGCCGGGCGTAGAGCCGCGTCGGCTCGAGCAGAAGTTCGTCGACCGTCTTGTCGCCGACTGATGCGATCCGATCGGTTCCTTTCAGTCTGCCCATCTCGAAGACGGCCTTCCGCACGAGGCTGTAGCCGTTCGAGTGAAAGCCGCTCGAGGCGATGCCGATGGCAACGTCGCCCGGTGCGATCTGGCGGCCGTCGATCACCCGCGACCGCTCCACCACGCCCACGCAAAAGCCGGCGAGGTCGTAGTCGCCGCCGTGGTACATGTCGGGCAGGATCGCCGTCTCGCCCCCGACGAGCGCACACTCGCACTCCACGCAGGCGTCGGCGATGCCCCGCACGATCTGCTCGAGCAGGGCCGGATCGTCGTGCGACATGGCGACGTAGTCGAGGAAAAAGAGCGGCTCGGCCCCGGTGCACAGCGCGTCGTTGACGCTCATCGCCACCAGGTCGATGCCGACCGTGTGGTGCACGCCGGCCGCCACGGCCACCTTCAGCTTCGTGCCCACGCCGTCGGTGCAGGAGACGAGCAGCGGATCGACGTAGCCGCGGGCGAAGAGGCCCTTCAGGTCGAGCTGGAAGAGCGCCGCAAAGCCCCCCTCCTGGCTCATCACCCGCGGGCACTGCGTCCGCCGCATGTGCGCGGGAAGGCGGGCCATACCTTCGCGGTAGAGTTCGAGGTTCACGCCGGCACTGGAATAGGTGGCTCCGCTCACGTCCGTATCTTCACCGCGATGCGGCGTCCTGCAAGCCCGCCCTCGTGGGCCCGCGGCGATCCGCCTCAGGTTCGCTCCCGAGAGCGCCGCGATGGTATCATTTCCCGCATGTTCTCCCGGAAGCCCAAGGCCGTCGTCGGGCGTGCCCACGCCGCGCAGCCGCTGCCGCCGCTGCAGTTCAGCCACCCGCTTCCCTACGGCGCGTTGCTCCGCGACCGCTCCGCTGGGCAGCAGCAGGGCGTGCAGTTCGTCGTCTACAGCCGCTCGGCGACCGCGATGCGGGTGCTGCTCTACGACGGGGTGGACGACGCCGAGCCGGCGGAGGTGATCACGCTCGATCCGGGCAAGGACCGCTGGGGCGACATCTGGAGCATCTTCGTGCCGGGCGTGCGGCACGGGCAGCTCTACCACTTCCAGGCCGACGGGCCGTTCGATCCCGACCGCGGCCAGCGGTTCGACGGCCAGGCCCGGCTCATCGACCCCTACTCGCGGGCCCTCGCCGGCCGCTTCCTGCCGGGCGACGACGCGATCATCCGCCCCCCGAAGAGCGTGGTGATCGACGACTCCTTCGACTGGCAGGGTGACCGGCACCTCCGCCGCGGTCTGGCCGACACCGTGATCTACGAGCTGCACGTCCGCGGCTTCACGGCCGGGCCTTCGAGCGGCGTCGCCCATCCGGGCACCTATCTGGGCGTGATCGAGAAGATTCCGTATCTCAAGTCGCTGGGCGTGACGGCCGTGGAGCTGATGCCCGTGCACGAGTTTCCCACCGAGCTGCCCACCGGCGTGCGGCCCGAGCAGTTCAACTACTGGGGCTACGACCCGATGGCGTTCTTCGCGCCGCACCGGGGCTACGCCGCGGGCACGGAGCCCGGCTGCCAGGTCCGCGAGTTCAAGGAGATGGTGCGGGCCCTCCACGCCGCCGGCATCGAGGTGATCCTCGACGTGGTCTTCAACCACACCGCCGAGGGCAACCACCTCGGGCCCACGTTCTCGTTCAAGGGCCTCGAGAACCGCGTCTACTACATGCTCGGCGACGGCGGCGGCTACTACCGCAACTACACCGGCTGCGGCAACACGATCAACGGCAACCACCCGATCGTCCGCGAGCTGATCTTTCTGTGCCTCAGGCACTGGGTGCACAACTACCACATCGACGGCTTCCGCTTCGACCTCGCCAGCGTGCTCAGCCGCGACCGCAACGGCGACATCCTCCCCAATCCGCCGATCGTCGAACTGATCACGGAAGACCCGATGCTCGCCGACACGAAGATCATCGCCGAGGCGTGGGATGCCGCCGGGGCCTACCAGGTGGGCTCGTTCGCCAGCCTGCGGTGGGCGGAGTGGAACGGCCGCTACCGCGACGACGTCCGCCGCTACTGGCGGGGCGACTACGCCCAGACCGGCCACCTCGCCACGCGGCTGGCCGGGTCGAGCGACCTCTACGGCGACGACGGCCGCCAGCCCTACCACAGCATCAACTTCGTGACCTCGCACGACGGCTACACGCTCAACGACCTCGTCAGCTACCGGGAGAAGCACAACGAGGCGAATGGCGAGGGCAACCGCGACGGCGACAACAACAGCTTCTCCGACAACTACGGCGTCGAGGGGCCCACCAAGCGGGCCGACATCGACGCCATCCGGGCCCGGCAGATCCGCAACATGCTCGCCACGCTGCTCCTGAGCCAGGGCGTGCCGATGCTGCTGGCGGGCGACGAGTGCCGCCGCACCCAGCGGGGCAACAACAACGCCTACTGCCAGGACAACGACGTCTCGTGGTTCGACTGGAGCCTGGTCGAGTCGCACGCCGACCTCGTCCGCTACCTGCGGGAACTGGTCCGCTTCCGCCTCGACAACCCCACGCTCCGCCGCCGATCGTTCCTCGAGGGCGGGGCGAGCGAGGCGGGCGGCCTGCCCGACGTGGAATGGTTCTCGCCGGAGGGGAGCCACGTCGACTGGTATGCCGCCGACTCGAGCCTGGTCTGCTTCTTCGGCGCCCCGTCACGTGAGAAACTGCTCGCGGAAGACGACGTGGCCGCCGGCGGCGTGGAGGGCCGGCCGCGGCACGTGCTCATCTTCGCGCACTCGGGCTCCCTGCCCCGCCGGTTTCACTTCCCGAGGCCCGAGGCCATCGCGTCGCTCCCGTGGCGGCTGTTCATCGACACCTCCCGTTCCACCCCCGACGACATCCACGCCGACGGCCTCGGCCCCCGGGCGGACACGTCGCAGCCCGTCGAACTGGCGGAGCGTTCGCTGGTCTGTTTCGTCGCCGAACCCGACCAGGATCAGTTCCGCAAAAGAATTGCATTTCAGCCGACCTGATCGGTATGCTTCATGAAGCCCCGACTTTCCATTTCGAGGAGACGCGCAATGATCCAGTCGATGTTTCGTGATCGCAGCCCGGCGAGGCTGCCGCTGGCAGGCTCCGTGGGCATGTTCATCGGGTGCGGCCTGCTGGCGGCGGGCATGACCGGATGCAGCCAGTCGTCCCCGCCCCCGGTAGCCGTCAAGCCGGCCGCCGCCCGTGCCGCGCACGCGGATCACCACGACCATGACCACGATCACGGCAAGCACGACGACCACGACCACGACCATGATGACGATCATGGCCACGGCGGCCACGGCCACGCCCACCCGGAGACGCTCGCCGCGGGGGTGGCGGAGCTCGAGGCGACGTGGAAGCACGTGAAGACGGCGCTCGGGGCCGGCGACCGCGACGCGGCCGACGAGAAGGTGCACGAGGTGGGCCATCTGCTCGAGGATTTCGAAGGGCTTCTGGCCAAGCAGACCGCCGACGTGCAGGAAGCGGGCAAGAAGGCGGCCGAGGAGGTGTTTGCCTGCTTCGACACGCTCGACACCGCGCTGCACGGCGACGAGGACGATCTCAAGAAGGTCGACCTCGACAAGCTCGGCGGCCGGCTCGAGGCCGCCATCCAGACGCTGAAGGGGCTGGCGAAGTAGCGGCACGGCAAAAACGTTAGGAACTTCATCAAGGAGGATCGACATGGCTGGGAATCGTGCCGCCCGCGTGCGGGGCAGGTGGATGCGACGCGGGATGGTCTTCGGGCTGTTGCTCGTGGCCGGTGCGGCCGCCCCGCCCTGCCCTGCCCTGGAGATCGATCAGGCCGCCGTCCGCGGCCAGTTCGTGCTGCCCGCCGAGCCGGCCGACGCGGTCGCGCCGACGGCGGCCAAGGGGAAGCTCACCACCACCCCGCAGCCGGTCGTGATCGCGGGCCGCATCGGCGCCCGGGGCATGGAGCCCTTCCTCGACAACAAGGCGTCGTTCTGGCTGATGGAGATTCCCGTCGACGACCACGCCAAGAAGCCCGGCCACGACAACGACAACTGCCCCTTCTGCAAGAAGCGGCAGGCCAACTCGCCGATGGCGGCGGTGCAGTTTCTCGGGGCCGACGGCAAGGTGATCCCGATCGACGCGCGGAAGCTCTTCGGCGTGGAGAAAGGGGCCGAGGTGGTGGTGCGCGGGCAGGGCGTGTTCGATCCCAAGCTGCCGATCCCGGTGATCCAGATCACCGCCGACGGCATCTTCGTCCGCCCCCCGGCGAAATGACCGCTGAAACCATGACGACGAGCGACGACGGCCCGATGATGGCGTTCAAGGAGTGGGCGGCGATCTGTCGCGCGCTCGAGCGGGGGCGGCAACGGGTGATCCTGCGGAAGGGCGGGATCGTCGAGCCCGGCGGCCGGTTCGAACTCGCCCGCCGCGAGTTTCTGCTCATGCCCACGTTCCTGCACCAGGCGGCCGAGAGCCTCGTGCCCGAAGCCCGCGACCTGCTCGTCGACATCGACGCGGATCGGCCGCCCGACGGGAGCGTGGTGTTTCGCCATCGTGCGCGGGTCACCGCCGCGGCGCGGATCGGGTCGCTCGACGAACTGGCCCGGTTTCGCGGCGACCACGTCTGGGCCGATCATGTCGTGGCGGAGCGATTCCACCGTTGGCGGGACGAACTCCACGTGCTCACCGTCGCGGTGGAGCCGCTCGCCGAGCCGCTCGTGCTTCCCTGGCGGGAATCGTTCGGCGGCTGCAAGTCGTGGGTCGAACTCTGACCGCGGCGGCGGTCAGAGGCCCTGCACGTTCTCGTCGATGAAGGGCCTGAGGAGCGCCGCCGTGGTGCCGTTCCACTTCCAGAGGTGGCAGAAGCGGCGGTCGGGCCCCGCCCCGACGGTGCCGGTGCGGTGCAGCCAGTAGGCTTCGCCGGGCCTGAGCGGCCACCGGACGAATGCCGCCCACCGCTGCGGCGGC
>JBJTSM010000407.1:0-10240 GCA_046076685.1 Planctomycetia bacterium
ATGCCGAGTGGAGACGGGTGATGGGCAACGTGCCAGGTAATAGGAAGCACGATGACCTACCGGTGGAGCAGGTGAGTTGGGATGACGCGGTGGAGTTCTGTCGGAAGCTCTCGGCGTTGCCTGAGGAGCGACAGATGGGTCGGGTGTATCGGCTGCCGACGGAGGCGGAGTGGGAGTATGCGTGCCGGGCGGGAACGACGACGCAACACATGTTTGGCAATGAGGAGTCAGGGTTGGGCGAGTATGCGTGGTTTGGCAACAACGCCGGTGGGCAGACACACGCAGTCGGCCAGAAGAAGCCGAATGCCTGGGGTCTGTACGACGTGCATGGCAATGTGTGGGAGTGGGTGAATGACTGGTATGGCAACTACGGAAGTGGCGCGGTGGCGGACCCGCAGGGTCCCTCCTCCGGTGCCTCCGACCGGGTCATCCGGGGCGGGTGCTGGGACAACTCCGCCGGGCTTTGCCGGTCCGCACTCCGCCTCAGGCTCGACCCGTCGCGCCGCGACTACGACCTGGGCTTCCGCCTTGCCCTGAGTCCGTCTGGAGTGGAACCGCCGGAGGCGGGTGCAGGCAGATGAGCGGAGCGAGGCCCGAAGGGAGCCGGCGGATGCCGGCGACCGGAGGTGCCGAAGCGGAGCGGACGACGAGCGAGTCCGCGCGTCGCTGCCCGGCACCCGGCAATGGTGCGGGAAAACGTCACGTCGGCGGCGTCACCGGCGGATGGGAGCCGAAAGACTGCAGCCCCGCCTGTCTCCTTGCCAATCTCTCAATGACTGAGTATTTTTACTCAGTCATTGAGAATTCAAGGACCCTCGTCGGGGGTGGCCTCCATGCCGTTCAGCCGCAGCATCGTCGCGGAGGTCGCCCGCGGGCTGCGGTCGCGGCAGAACGTGATCCAGGTCGTGATCGGTCCGCGGCAGGTCGGCAAGAGCACGGCGGCCGCGGAGGTCGAGTCGCTCCTGGGCTGGCCGACGCGTTCGGCGGCCGCGGACGATGCCCTGCCACCGGGGCCCGGCTGGATCGAGACACAGTGGCACGCGGCGCGGTTGCTCCCCGGCCGCAGGGTGCTGCTCGTGCTCGACGAGATCCAGAAGGTGATCGGCTGGAGCGGCGTGGTGAAACGGCTCTGGGACGAGGAAGTGCGTCGCGGGGGCAAGGTCCGGGTTTTGCTGCTGGGTTCTTCAGCACTGCTCGTGCAGAAGGGACTCGCGGAAAGCCTTGCCGGCCGGTTCTTCCTCCATCGGTGCATGCACTGGGGCTGGCAGGAGTGCCGCGAGGCCTTCGGGTGGACGCTGCCGCAGTGGATCTTCTTCGGCGGCTATCCGGGGGCTGCGCCCTGGATCCGCCGCGAGGAGCAGTGGCGGCGCTACGTCGCCGACAGCCTGGTGGAGACGGCCATCAGCCGCGACGTGCTCCAGATGCAAGCCGTCGCGAAGCCGGCGCTCCTGCGGCATCTCTTCGGCTTGAGCGCGGCGTTCCCGGCACAGATCCTCTCCTACAACAAGATGCTCGGGCAGCTCCATGACGCGGGCAACACAACCACGCTGGCGGGCTACCTACAGCTGCTCGGGACGGCGTTTCTCGTGTCGGGCCTCGAGCTTTATTCCGCCGGACAGGGCCGCAAGCGCGGCAGCAGCCCCAAGTTCGTGCACTGGAACAACGCACTGGTGTCAGCCCTTGCCAGGCGGACGTTCGCCGAGGCCCGCGGCGATGCCGCCTGGTGGGGTCGGCTGGTCGAAAATGCGGTCGGCGGCTGGCTCTTGAACAGCCTGTCGCCCGCGGAGTGGGAGATCGGCTACTGGAGAAAGGGCAACGACGAGGTCGACTTCGTCGTCAGTCGCGGCCGCGACGTGGTGGCGATCGAGGTCAAGTCGGGCCGCCCCGGCAAGGCGGCCGGCCTGGCTGCATTCTGTCGGGTCTACCCACGGGCGCGGCCGCTCATCATCGGCGGCGGCGGCCTCGCGCTCGAGGAGTTTTTCGCGGCCGCACCCGGGCCGTGGTTCGAGAATCGCTGAGTCGAGTGAGCCGGTGACAATTCGGTGCCGCATGCAATCGGATGACGCATCTGCCGAAACGTCATCCGTCCTTTGACAGTCCACCCTCGGCTGGTGAGAATCTCCACCGAAAGCAGGGCATGGAGAGCCATGGAGAGCCATGGAAAACAAGGCCTGAAACTCCGGCGGCCGTCGGGCCTCGAGGCTGTATGCCACCCCCGTATGATCCCCGCACGTCGACCGGTGGCACGAACGTGCGGCTCGAGGCCTGCATCGCCCGGCTGGCCGCCGGCGACAAGGCGGCCCGCGACGATCTGATCGGCTTCGCGTGCGAGCGGATGCAGGGCATGGCCCGGCGGATGCTCAAGCGGTTTCCCAATGTGCGCCGGTGGGATGAGACGGGCGACGTCGTGCAGAACGCGGCGATCCGGCTCTACCGCACGCTCGGCGCCATCACGCCGCGGGATGCTCGGGGGTTTCTCGGGCTGGCGGCCGTGCACATCCGCCGCGAGCTGCTCGACCTGGCGCGAAAACATGCCGGACCCGAGTCGTATGCCGCCAACCACGACACGAACTACCAGCGGCACGACGGCCAGGAATGGGCGCGGGTCGACGAGGCCGCCGATGAACAGGCCGAGTCGCTCGACCAGCTGGCCCGCTGGGCCCGCCTGCACGAGTCGGCCGAGCGGCTGCCGGAAGAGGAAAAGGAACTCTTCCACCTGGTCTGGTATCTGGGCACGAAGCAGGACGAGGCGGCCCGCATGCTCGACTGCTCCATCCGCACCGTGAAGCGCCGCTGGGAGAGCGTGAAGCGGCTGCTGGCCGAGTCGCTCGAGGGCGAGCGGCCGGGCTGAGCGCCGACCGATCGCCCACGAGCGTGATGGCGGCCCGCCCGGCGGGTCCCACGCGACGGTTTTTGGCCCCTGCGGGCCGGCGTTCCCGTCTTCATGAAGAGCGGGCACGTGCCGGGACGCGGGTGTGCGATCCCACGGGACTCGTTGGCTTTTCTCACGTCATGCGGAGTGGCACCATGGCCGATCATCTGGTGCGCGATCAGGAGCCGGTCTCCGGCGCCTCGTGCGGATTCACGAAGCTGCAGTGGTCGCTCGTCGTCGCGGGGGCGCTGCTTCCGTGGCTCCTCGCCGCGGTCTGGGCCCGGCCCGCAGCCGCGCCGGCGACCGGTTGGTATCTCGAAGACCTGCCCGACGCGGTGGAAAAGTCGAAGCGGCAGGGGAGGGATCTGCTCGTCGTCTTCACGGCCGAGTGGTGCGGCCCGTGCCGCCGGCTCAAGCACGATCTGGCCCGAGACGAGTCGCTCAGGCGCGATCTGCTTGTCTGCGTCGTCGATCTCGACAAACAGCGGTCCTTGTCTGATTTGCACGGCGTGCAGGGCATTCCCGACCTGCGGCTGTTCCGGCAGGGCGAGCAGGTCAAGCACGCGACCGGCTACGGCGGGTCGCCGGCTGATCTCGCACGCTGGGTGCAGGATCGCTGAAGAGCCCGCGGCGCGACGGTCCCGTGCCCGCTCACGGGACGACGAATCGAAATCGCTGCTCCCCGCACTGGAAGTAGCAGCAGGATGTCAGCCGCGTCGAATGGGTGCTCACCCAGACGCCGTTGCGGCTCGGGCCGGCGACGATCCGCCAGCTGCCGTCGGATTCCTTGAGCAGTTCCGCATGCAGCCCGGCGAGAGCGGGATCGTCGACATGGATCGGGCAGCGCGTCGCATCGCGGCCGATCGCGATCCGGGCGGAGAGCAGCGGGAAAAAGCCGCCCGTGTCGCCGCCGCAGACCTCCACCAGGGTGTCGCAGGGCCGGGCGGGGGGCATGTCCGTCGCCACCAGGCAGGTCGCCTCCGGCCGTGAGGCCGCGGCGGGGGCCGTCCGGGCCGCCGCCTGCTCGAGCCGGTAGCGCTTCGCGCCCAGGATCACGACCGTGTCGGGATAAAGCCGGACGGCATTCACCCGCACGAAGGTGTGGTTCGTGCTGCCGATGTCGTGGAGGATCCACCGCGGCAGGCCGCGGTGCTCGGTGAGCCGCAGTTCCGCATGGTGGGCGGAGAGGGCCGGGTCATTGGGCAGGACGAGGTCGCCCGTGCAGCGGCCGATCGTGAAGCACTCCTGGCGGATGCGGATCTCCTGGCCGTTCTCGAGCGAGCCGTCGTCGAGCACCGTGAGGACCGGCACGGCGGGACGCATGACAGGCTTGACCGGTGCCTCCAATGACGACGGCCCGGGCCGCAGTCGCCCGGCAGGCAGGGGCACGAGTTGGACGCGGTCGGGGGCGGGGCCCGGGGTCGCTGGTGACACCGCCGGCACGGGCGGCGGTGCGGGGTCGACCAGCGCCGCCGCCTCCTCGAACAGCCGTTCCAGTTCTTCGTCGAAAAGCCGGCTCATGGTATCGCCTTTCGGGAGCATCTGTCGCGGGAATCACCGGGCGTGGGCACGACCATGCGGCGCACACGCGCCGCTGATCAGATGACGGGAGAACGCCGGGCGAGGTGCCACGCGACACCGCGGCCGCGTCGCGATGGCCCGCCGGATTTGCGTTCCCGCCCGGCTTCGCCAAGAATCCCTTTTCAAGAGGGGATGCAAAGGCCGCCCCGCCACCGCCGTGAGACTGCCATGACCGAGATCCAGCGAGCGCCGCCGCCACGCGAAGCGGCTCCCACTCGGAGTGTGGGTCCGGGAGGCTCCGGTGAACTGTCGGGTATCTCGGAACTCTTCGGGATCGATGCGACCGACGGTGGCGGCGGCCCGGTCGGCATGGATGCGGATGCCACGGGCCGTCTCGTCCACGGCCGTTACCGGCTCATCGCCCGCCTCGGTGTCGGCGGCATGGGCGTGACCTATCGCGCCTGGGACACCGAGCAGGCGATTCCCGTGGTGGTCAAGATGCCCCGGCGGGAGGTGCGGCACGACTCGGCAGCCATGCGGCGGTTCGCCCGCGAGATCGACTCGCTCCTGGCGGTGCCGCACGAGCGGATCGTGCCGATCACGGATCATGGCGACGACGAGGACTGTCCGTTCGTGGTGATGCGGTTTCTGCCGGGGGGGTCGCTGGCCGACTACCGGCGGCGGGACGACGCCGGCAAACCGATCCGTAATCCGCCGGGCATGCTCCACTGCTGGCTGCCCGGCATTGCCGCGGCGCTCGACCACATTCACGCCCGCGGCATGCTGCACCGTGACGTGAAGCCCGGCAACATCTTTCTCGACGGGTTCCTGAGGCCGTATCTCGGCGACTTCGGGATCGCCAAGGTGGTGGCCGACGTGGGTGATCTCACCACCGATCAGACGCTCACCTCGACGGATCTGGCGGTGGGCACGCTCGAATACATGGCCCCCGAGCTGTTCAGAACACGGGTGGCGCTGGACGGCCGGGTCGATCAATACGCGCTCGCCGTGACGGCCTACGAGATGCTCGCGGGCGAAAAGCCGTTCACGGGCGCCACGGCGCACATCATCGTCGAGCATGCGTCGTCGCCGGTGCCGTCGCTTGCCGACGTGTGCGCAGGGCTGCCGGCGGGCGTGAGTGCGGCCGTGGAGAAGGGGCTTGCCAAGGATCCCGCCGGGAGATTTGCGTCGTGCGGGGAGTTTGCGGCCGCGGTGGTGGCCGGGCTCGTGCCGCTGCCACCGGAGCCCGACACGGTGCGGCTTTTGTGTCCGGGCTGCAAGAACATTCTCAAGCTGCCCGAGAAGGCGGCGGGCAGAACCGGACGCTGCCCGCGGTGCAGGGAATCGATGGATGTGGCGGCCGACCTCGGCAGCCTCTGGCTCGAACGCGAGGAACGCGGCGCGGCTGGCGGTGGGTCGGCCGACGCCGAGCCTGCCGCGGGCTCGCCCGCCGAGGACACCGCCAGGGCGGTCGTGTTGGCGCCGGCCTTCGACGCCGCCAGGTTGCCGTCCGGCCGGAGCGGCGGGAATCTCCGCTGGGTCGGGGCCGCGCTCGTGGCAGTGGCGGCGGTCGTGGGGGCATTTTTCGGAGGCCGGTATCTGGGAATCGATCGAGACGTGACGGAGGCGGCCAGGCAGATCGAGAGACTGGCGGCGGAGAAACGCGAGCTTTCCCGGGAGGTGAACCGGCTCAAAGCGGCGCTCGATCGGGCACAGGCCGGCAAAGCCGAGGTGGAGCGGTCGCTCGCGGAGCGTGTCGAGACCGCGACGCCCCGTGCCGAAACCGGTCGGCAGGATCCAGCCGGAACCAGCACACTGAACTGGCTGGTGGGCCTGGTCGTGGGATTCCTGGCCGTGATCGTGGTTGTTTCACTGGCCCTGCGGTGACGCTCATGCCCCTGCTCTGCCCTGACGGTGGCACCTGCCAGGCTGCCCGCCCGTCTTTCTTTCCGACGGCGTGGCATGAGGGCCGCCCCGCGATCGAGGAATCAAGCGTATGAGCCTGGGAATGCGTGATACCGGCGACGACAATCCGTTCGCGTCGGCACGGATCGTGCGGACGATGCTGTTGATGCTCCTGTTCCTCATGGTGTTCACTGTCTTGGGGCAGCTGTTGCATGCGATTCCGCCGATCAACAGCGGCCTGGCCGGCCTGTTGGCGCGGTTTTATCAGACGCGGTCCAAAGACGCTCCGCCGCCGCCCAACACTGGCGGCGGCACCGGTGCTGCGGGCAAACCCACTGCACAGGTCGAGCAGGCGTTCGCCGTCAACGGAGGGCCCGCTTCCGTCGCGCAGGCCCATGCCGCCGTGACCGCGCTTGTGCGCATGCAGGAGACGATCGAGAGACTGCCGGAGGCAGAGCGGACGCAGGCCCGCGCGGCGCGGGACAAGCTGGCAAGCGAACTGTTCAAGGCGCGGCTGAAGGCTTATCTCTCCGCACCGCCGGCGAAGAAGCGGGCGGAGCTCGACCGCCAGATCCGCCAGGACGAGCTCATGCGGCAGGCCTGGAAGGCATCGCGGAAGCTCGCTGCCGGCACCGCGGCGGGCGAGGGATTCCCCGGTGGTGGTGGCGAATGGCCGGGGGAAGGCGGTGCGGGCGGCGGCGACGACGATTCGAATCGCCACTTGAAGAACTTTCTCGACAGCACGTCGCCCGAGCAGCGGGCCCGGTACGAGGAATACCGCCGGGCCATGGAGGCCCGTCGCCAGCAGTGGCGGCTGCCGCCCTGAAGCGGCTTGGCCGTGGCCATCGGCACTTGAGCCCCGCATGTGTCAGGCGTGCAAAAGCATCATCGCCAGCGGGAGCACGAGCAGCACGCCGGCCACACCCTGGATCGTGGAGAGCACGAAGATCCCCTTGTTGAAGGCCACCGGCTCGAGCCGGTAATGCGCGTTCATCGCGGCCGCCAACGCCGCGACGTGATGACCGTCGCGGCGGTGTGCCGTGCGGATAAGCGCGGTGCCGATCTTCGGCTGCACCACGGCCCGAATCTCCACGTGCGGGTCGAGCAGTTCGATCTTCGTGAGGGTTTCGCGAAAGGGGTGTCCATGGCGGTGCAGCGCGAGCACCAAGGCGTCGCGGAAGCTGTCGTCACCGACGCCATAGGCGAGGTAGCCGGTCGCTTCGCGCCAGAGAATGTACATCAGGCACAGGGAGATGGCGGCTTGTGCAACGAGTGCCCCGAGGCCGAGCAGGGCGTGCGTGTCCCACGGCCTGAAGGCCGCGGTCCAGGAGACCAGGCAGACCGCCCCGAACCCGCTCGTCGCCAGGATCGCCATGACCGGCAGCATCACGGTGCGGCTCGAAAACACGATGGGTCGGCGGCGCACGAGGCCGCGGATGCCGATGCACAGGCTCTGCAGGGCCGAAAAGCCCATGCCCAGCACGATGGCCGCGAGAAAGAGCCGCAGCGGCACGGGGCTCGGGGCGTTCGGCCGGAAAAGCCACCTGCAGCCGATGCCCGCCGCGATCAGGGCCGTGGAGCCGGTGGCGGCCAGCGCGGCGGCGACCAGCGACCGCTTCCACCCCGGCACCGCTCCATCCCGCAGCCAGGCCAGCAGGCCGGCCCGCAGCGGAGCCGACATGGCGCCGACCGCGGCTGCCGGCGGCGAGCCTGCCGCGCCTGCCTGCCCCGTGGCCGGCGTTGCAAACAGGCCGCGGATCCGCGCGGCGGGGATCCAGGGGCCATTCGCGGTCCGGCCGATGAGAGCGTCGGGCGCGAGCAGACGCTGGGTGGCGAGGCGTTTGAGTTCGCTCGCGGTATGCGGGCCGTGCACGTGGTGCACCGTGGTGCTGTACCAGGCAGACATGGCGTGTTCTCCTCGGGGTGAAGCGGAAAGGGTGTCGACCGGCCTGGCCGAGGCGTTGCATGCCCACCGGCCTCGGGAGGTGTGACGAGAGCGGCCGCCGTCAGGGGCCATGACGGGCGGTGCGCCCGCGGGGAGCGGGATTGCGTCTCCATGGCGCTTCGCGAAGAATCCGTCCAGCCGGCGGCGTCGGGCTGCCATGCCGTCGAGCGATCGAGCCTCTGCGACCGACCGCGGGCAACCACGAGCGACCATGAGCGACCAGCATTCACACATGTGGCGGAACGAGGCGGCCCCCCCGTCCGACACCGTGGGCATCGTGCTCGCCGGCGGCGGGGCCACGCGGCTCGCCTCCGTGGCGGAAGTGACTCGCGGCGGCAAGGCGGCGGTCGTGTTCCGTGGCCGGACGTTTGTCGAACATGTTGTCGCGGCGGTCGCAGCCGGAGTGCACGACACGATCGTCGTCGCCGCGGCCGGCCAGCCGCTGCCGGCTTTGGCACGCGCGCAGATCGTGACCGACAGTGCGCCCGGTGCAGGGCCGCTTGCCGGCATCCGCGACGGGCTCGCGGCCGCGCGGGCCGCGGCAGAACGCCGAAACGGTCCGCCGCCCCGCTTCGCCTTCGTGGCCTCGTGCGATCTGCCGCTGCTCCGTCCGAAGGTCGTTCGGCTCCTGGTCGAGGCGGCGCGTCGATCCGACGCTCTCTGGACCGTCCCGCTCGTCCATGGCCACCGGCAGGTGCTCGTCTCGGTGATGCGCGTCGAACTCCTGCCACGGATCGAGGCCTGGCTGGCAACAGGCCGCCGGGATCTCCGGGGGCTCTTGTCCGCCCTCGTCGATGACGAGCCCGGGAGCGTCCGCGACGTGACGGAGGTGGAACTCTCCGCCGCCGACCCGGCGCTTGAATCATTCGTCGACATCGACACGCCCGAGGACCTTGAACGCTTGCAATCGCGGTGATATTCGCCTTCGCCCGAGGGGGGTGAGGCTTCTATACTCCGCGCCCATGGCGAGGCGACAGGCACGATCTGACGACGAGTGGCAGCCGCGGCCGCGGCGGCGCCGCGCCGTGTTCTCGCTGGCGGCGCTCGCCGTGCTCGGGGCGCTCGTCTGGCTGGCGCCGGCGGTCGTCGTGCACACGAGTCTCCGCGACCGGCCGCTCGAGGCTGTCTTCGCCGGCATCGATGGCCGCGTGACGAGCCGCGCCGCCACCTGGCAGTGGTGGGGCGGCATCGAATACCGCGACGTCGTGCTCGGTGACCGCGCCGGCCGGCCGCTCGTGGCCGTGCCCCGCGTGCGCATCGACCGTGGACTGGCGAACCTGCTTCTCAATCCGGCCGACTTGGGCGCGGTGCGGCTGATCGGAGGCGAGGCGCTCGTGGAGGTGCGCCGCGGCGGCAGCACGATCGAAGACGTGCTCGCCCCCTGGCTGGCCGCGGTCGTGCGGACGACGGCGGTGCCCGTGTCGTTCGAACTGGAGGTGGTCGACGCCGCCATCGAGGTCGTCGATCTCGACCGCCACGACGCCTGGCGGATCACCGATCTGCTCGCCGCGGGCACCGTGCGGCCCGATGCGACGCTCGCCGGCTGGACGATCTCGGGCCGCGCGCGGCACGCGGGCACGCCGGTGCGCGATCTCGATGCCGCGGCCAACCGCGTCGCGGCCGGGACGGCAGGCAGGCTCGACCGCACGACCGTCGCGGCGGGCGCCACCGCCATCCTCGCCCGTGACGGCGGCTGGTCGGTGGCGTCGCCCGAAAGCCAGTCGGCATCCCAGCCGCGGACGCTGGCCGTGGCCGCCACGCGGCTGCCGCTCGGGATCTCGAGCGTGCTGGCCACGCGGTTCGCGGGGACGCACGTGCTCGATGGCTTGGCCGACGTGCGGCTCGACATCACGCTGCCGACCCCGCCTGTCCGGGTGGACGACGACGATTCGCCGCGGCCGGCCGCCCGGCGGAACATGGCCGACGGCATCCGCGTGGCCGGCGTGGTGTCGGGCACGCAGCTGGCCGTCTGCCAAGCAGACACGCTCGGCGAACTC
>JBJTSM010000408.1:0-7562 GCA_046076685.1 Planctomycetia bacterium
CCGCGACGTTCGCCCGGTCACCGACGACATCCTCGTCGAAAGCGGCCTCGCCTCGGTGCAGGACGTGCCCAGCTGGGTCGAGGCGATCGGCATCGTCATCGCCGGCAACCTCGACGCCCGCAGTCGATCGACGCGGGGCGACGACGGACGGCGCGGCGGACGCTGACGGCTGCCGGCACGGTCAGGCCGGTCGTTCGCGGGCCGGTCAATCGCGCGGGCCGGTCGTTCGCAGGCCGTACGGCGGCAGCTCGTTCAAGCGCAGGTCACTTGAGCGAGATGGTCCTCGCCAGCGGCTTGAGGATCTGTTCGACCACGCATGTGTCCACCACCTCGCGGGCGAGCTGGGCGAGTCGCTCGGTGACCTCGACGAACGTGGTCTGCGGCTCGAGGCTGCCGTACTGCCGGGCCGTCACGTAGACGCTCAGTTGTTCCTCGTTGAATTCGCCGGTCCGCACCTGGAACGCGTTCGTCCGCGTCTCGGTGCTGACACGCACCTGGACGCGACAGTCCTCGTCGAGGCTCATGGTGAGCGAGGGCTCGTAGTTGATCACACGGCCGCCGGGCATCTCACCGACGCGGTCGAAGGCGGCACCAACTCCCAGCGCCTCGGCCAGCAGGGCGTTGTGGTTGCCGCGAAAGGCGAAATCGAAGCCGAAGAGGAGGTCGAGGGCCTCGCAGTCCAGCGGGCTGATCGAGAGGAACGCCGGCGCCAGATCGAGCACCAGCCGATGCTGGTCGAGCACCGCGTCGAGTGACGGGGGGTTCACCTGGCCCGAACAAAGCCGCTTGGTTTCGACGGCCGCCCAGCGATACCGGCCCTGGTCCTTGTCTTCCTCGAGCACGAAATCCCGCTTGTCGCGGCAGTAGAACTTCCGCATCGTGGGAAACCGCTTCTGCACGCGTTCGAAGAACTGCAGAATCGTCTCCCGCTGGCCGGGAAGTTCCATCTCCGTGGCCAGGTTCATGTTGACGTAGAAATCGTCGGCGAGCGACGCATACTGCGTCATGCGAGGGGACTCCCGGGGGGGATTCGGACGAACTGCAAAGTATAGGGAGCACGTTCGAAGCGTGTCAAAACGCGGCCTGCTTCAGGCCGCGATGCGGCACCCCTGGCTGGATTCCCACCGCGATCGACGTCATACTTTTCAGTCACGAACCGCGGGTGCCCAGACAACTGGAACCCATGCCCGTCGAAAGCCGGTCACCATGCCATCGCCGCCGGAATCGCCCCGGATTCCTGATCATCGCCTGACGATCGAAAAGCGCAACGACGGTGCGATCGTCGTCCGGGTGCGGTCGGAAGGCCCGGAGGATTCGCGGCTCCCCGATGCGGTCTTCTCCTTCAGGAACGGCGATCCTCAGTACGCGTACTGGCTCGGGCGGCTGAAGGACAAGCCGGTCGACGGCCGCTGACGAACGCCAGCGACCGCCCGCGGCCGTCACCCGTCGGAACGCGAACTGGCGATCAGCGAGATGAACTCGCGATTGCTCTTGAACTTGGCGAGCTGCTTCGTGAGCTGCTCCATGGCATCGACATGGTGCATCGTGGAGAGCGTCCGCCGCAACATGCCGACCGCGTGCAGCGTGTTGGCGTCGAGCAGCTTTTCCTCGCGCCTCGTCCCGGACTGGGAGATGTCGATCGACGGCCAGACCCGCCGGTCGGCGAGCTTGCGGTCGAGCACCAGCTCCATGTTTCCCGTGCCCTTGAACTCCTGGAAGATCAGCTCGTCCATGCGGCTGCCGGTGTCGATCAGGGCCGTGGCCACGATCGTCAGCGAGCCCCCTTCCTCGAACACGCGGGCCGTGGCAAACAGCTTCTTGGGGATGTCGAGCGCCTTGATGTCGACGCCGCCCGACATCGTGCGGCCGGTGTTGCCGACCCACTTGTTGAAGGCACGGGCCATGCGGGTGATCGAGTCCATCAGCAGGAACACGTCCTTGCCCGCCTCGGCCATCCGCTTGCAGCGTTCGATCACCAGCTGCGACAGCCGCACGTGGCTCTCCACGTCGCAGTCGAGACTGCTGGCCATGACCTCGCCCTTCACGGTGCGACGCATGTCGGTGACCTCCTCGGGCCGCTCGTCGATGAGCAGCATCACGAGCTGCAGCTCCGGATGATTGGCCGAAATGGCCTGCGACACCTGCTGCAGGAGCACCGTCTTGCCGGTGCGGGGCGGCGCCACGATCAGCGCCCGCTGCCCCTTGCCGAGCGGCGTGAGCAGGTCCATCACCCGGGTGGTGATGGGCTGCTGGCCGGTCTCGAGCCTGAGCCATGTCTCCGGATTGATCGGCGTGAGCTGATCGAAGGACTTGACGTTCGGGTAGAGGTCGGACGCCATGCCCTCGACCTCCTGGATCTCACGGACCCGCGGCCCCTGCTGCCTTCTGCCGGGCTGCACGAGCGCCTTGATCGCCACGCCCTCGCGCAGCCGGTACCGCTCGATCATCGTCGCCGGGACGAATGGATCGGTCCGCTCGCGTTGGTAGTTGGTCTCGGGGCTGCGGAGAAACCCGTAGCCGTTGGGATGCATCTCGAGGATGCCCTGGCTCGGCTCGAGGGGAATCGGCTCCCCGTTTTCGGTGACCTCAGGCTCGAGTTCCGGTGGCCGCATGCCCTCGCCTTCCATGTCGACGGCTCCCGCACCGGCAGGCACTGGGCCGCCGCCGCCGCCGCCACCGCCGCGACGAAACCGCCGCCGCCGGCCGCCATAGCCACCGCCACCGCCCCCGTGCGACTGCCCCTGGCCGCCGCCACCATACCCACCCGGTGCCTGGCCTCCCTGCCCGCCAAACCCACCGCGGCCCCGTGATCGCCTCCGCTTCGACATGGATACAACACACCCTAGGAAAAAGGATCGGACACACCCGCTCGAACCGTGCTCATCCGGCCGCACCCTGCGGCCTGTCGAGGCTGAGACGGTCAACAAGACCGAACACAATGAGCCCACAAAACCAGCATCCGAAGGCGCCACGATCCGATGGATTCGGCACCAGAGGATTTGGCTCGGAGGCCCAGGTTTCAGAGTCCAGTCAATCCACGAAGACGACTGGCAAACCCATGAACCACTGGGAAACCGGAAGCTGATCCCGGGGGGGCCACTACGACGCCCTCTCCCTCGAAAAAATCGAGAATCCCTCGGGATCGACACCGCAGCACTTCGCCGCGGGCTAAATACCTGTTCTTGCGAACACGAGAAGTATCTTCGGCCTCGCGGACAATGTCAAGCGGCGGAGCATGGCCGAAATGCAGGCCACCCAGCCGCAATCACAAGCCGGGGGATTTGGGCAAGGGGCTGGTCGCTTTTTTGGCCCAAAATCCCTTCTTCGCGGCACTTTCGTTGTGATTCCTGCGACCGTTTCGACCGATACATCCTCCGGGTCTGAAGATGGCCGGTTCGAGACGGCTGCCTGGCGAGGAGCCGGCCGGTGTTCCGCCCTTCAGATGTCCAAGTGGTTGCTGCCCGTTGTTTCCAGAGGCCCTTCGACGCACAGAGGCTGGCCCGATGTTTTTCACCTGCACGGCGATTCCCCTGCCCACCCCGATTCGTTCCCGGATTCGAACCCACCGGCTGCTGGCCGGCGTGACGCTGCTGACGGCGTCGATCGTATGTTCGGCCACCGCCTCCGCGGCCGTGCCCTGGCATCCCGATCTCTCCGCTGCGCGACGGGCATCCGAGGCCAGTCAACGCCCCGTCCTCGCAATCTTCACGGCAAGCTGGAGTTCGTCCAGCGCCACGCTCGACCGGACCACGCTTGCCAGCGACGAGGCCGTCGCCCTCATCAGGGCCTGCTTCGAGCCGGTGTGCGTCGACGTCGATGCCAACCCCGATGCCACACGCCGCCTCGGCATCACCAAGGTGCCGACCGCGTGCATCATGAGCGCCCAGGAACAGGTGCTGTCGAAATTCGAACTGCCCGAGACCCCCGCCGGCTTCGTGGCGGCGGCGGCCCGCGCCGTCCAGGAAGCGGCGGTCGCCGCCGCGGCCCGCCATCAAAAGGATGTGGCGGAGGTATCCACAGCCCGTCGTCCGTTCGCCGACGTGCCGGACGCCGGTGGCCACGCCCCGCCGCCGTTCGGCGGTGACGGCCGCAACCCCCTGCGCACCGCAGCCACCGGAGAAATCCGGGGCACGGTGCCGCCCGGAGGCCAGGCGATCAGCGCCGTGGCGGCCAAGGTCCGGATGCTGTCCGACTTCGCGAGCAACGCCGCACCGGCCGGCGACGCTCACGACGCCATTGCCGCCTCGTTCCGCGACACCCCCTACCGCGAAGCCACCGTCGCACCGCCGCCCAGCGCCCCGGCCGCACCGGTGGCCGACGCGGGCGGGTTGTCGGAGTCGATTGTCTCGACCACCACGGTCGTGCCCGCGCTGCCCGCCACGACCGTCGCCGCCGTGCCGCCAGTCGAGCCGGTCGCGGCCCCCGCGCCGACGATGACGACGCCCGCGACGAGCGGTTTTGCCGCCGTGGCTCCCGCCGCCGCCCCCACTCCTGCGGCCACCTCACCGCTCGCCGGCACCGTGGCCCAGAAGCCGCTCAGCATCGAACCGTCGCCCACGCCCCCCGCGCCGGCCACCGGCAGGGCGGCGCCCTGGCTGGGACTGCCGAAGCGCGGGCCGGTGGCCGCCGCGGCGTCACCGGCGCTGGCGGCCGCACCGCCGGCCAGCCAGCCTCAGACGGCCACGCAAACACAGGCTCCGCAAGCCCAACCAGAACAAGCGGCCAAGCCGGCCACGGGTGACCGCTCATCCGCCCTGGCAGACGCCAAGCCCGAGAAGCCGGCCACCTCGGCGAGTGCGTCGCTCCTGGCGGCGATCCAGAAGCCGTTCACGATGTTCGGCAAATCGACGAGTCCGAAGCCGACGGCCCCGAAGGAGGAAGCCGCGAAGGCAACGCCCTCGAGCACCGCCACGGCCGCCGCCGCGCCCGCCGCCACGCCCGACTCGTACGGCTCGATGCCGGTGGGCCTCGAAGGCTACTGCCCCGTCACGCTGGCCGAACGCGGCGCGTGGGTCGAAGGCCGCGCCCAGTGGGGCGTGCGGCACCGGGGACGCACCTACCTCTTCGCCTCCGCCGAGCAGCAGCAGGCGTTTCTCGCCGACCCCGACCGCTACGCCCCCGTGCTCTCGGGCGACGATCCCGTGCTCGCCCTCGACGCCGGCAAGTCCAAGCCGGGCCAGCGTCGCTACGGCGTCACCTACCAGTCGCGAACCTATCTCTTCTCGTCGTCGGAAACCCGCGACGCCTTCGCGGCCAATCCCCAGCGTTACACGTCCGGGGCGCTGGTCGCCGAGAATCGCATGCCGGCCGCGGGCAACGTCGTCCGCTGACCATCAGCCCAGACGCGATCAGCCCGGACGGGCCCAATCGCGGCAGCGGTCGACGGCATTCCGCCACCGTGCAAGCAGGCGGTCGCGGGCGGCCGCGGCCAAACGCGGCTCGAAGACCCGCTCCACGCGGCGCGCCTCGGCGACGGCGGCCTGATCGGGGAAGAACCCCGTGGCAAGCCCCGCCAGCAGCGCCGCGCCCAGACTCGTGGTCTCGATAACGGCCGGACGTTCGACCGGTATGCCCAGCACGTCGGCCTGCATCTGCATGAGCAGATCGTTGCCCGAGGCGCCGCCATCGACCCGCAGGCGGCCCAACGCCACGCCCGCATCCCGCTGCATGCAGGCGACCACGTCGGCCACGGAGAACGCGATCGCCTCGAGCGCTGCCCGGGCGACGTGCGCCCGGGTCGTGGCCCGCGACAAGCCGATCAGGAGCCCCCGCGCGAAGGGATCCCAATGCGGCGCGCCCAGGCCCGTGAGCGCCGGCACGAGCATGACGCCGCCGCTGTCGGCGACGCTCCGCGCGAGCGGCTCGATCTCCCGGGCCTCCCCGATCATCCCCAGCCCATCCCGCAGCCAGCCGACGAGGCTGCCGGCCACGAACACCGACCCCTCGAGAAAATAATCCGCGGGCGGAGCCGCCGCCCCGGCGCCGGCAAGCGTGCATGCCGGCGTGGTGAGCAGGCCGTGACGGCTGGCCACCGGCTTCTGTCCGGTGGCAAACATCAGGAAGGCGCCGGTGCCATACGTCGTCTTCGCATCGCCCGCCCGCAGGCACCCCTGGCCGAAGGCCGCCGCCTGCTGGTCGCCCGCGCAGCCCGTGATCGGGATCGATGCACCGAGCCAGGCGGCGTCGGTCGCGCCGAAGGGGCCGCTCGACGGCCGCACGTCGGGCAGCATCGCCCGCGGCACGCCGAAGATCCTGCAGAGGTCGTCGCTCCACTCGAGCCGGTGGATGTCGAAGAGGAGCGTGCGGCTGGCGTTGGTGACGTCGGTGGCATGCACGCGGCCGCCCGTGAGCCGCCAGACGAGGAAGCTGTCGACCGTGCCGAAGAGCACCTCGCCGGCCTCGCACCGCTCACGCAGGCCCGTCACCGTCTCGAACAGGTGCATGATCTTCGTGGCCGAGAAGTAGGGATCGAGCAGGAGCCCGGTGCGGCGGCGGACCTCCTCCTCGACGCCCTGCTCCCGCAGCCGGCCGCAGATGGCCGCCGAGACGCGGCTCTGCCAGACGATCGCCGGCGCGACCGGCCGGCCGGTCGCGCGGTCCCAGAGGATCGTCGTCTCCCGTTGGTTCGTGATGCCGATGGCGGCCACCTGCTCCGGCGACGTGCCGCTCGACTCGAGCACGCGACGGCCACAGGCGAGCTGCGACTGCCAGATGGCCTCGGGGTCGTGCTCGACGATCGCGGCGTCGGCGGCACCGTCGTCGGCGCCAGCCCCCTCTCCGGCATCAGTTCGGACGGCCTGACGGACAATCTGTGGAAACTCCTCCTGCGCCGTCGCCAGGGGCACGCCGCGGCGATCGAAGAGAATGGCGCGGCTCGACGTCGTGCCCTGGTCGAGCGCGAGGATGCAGCAGCGGGGATCCCGCGAAACCGATCTCGTGGCTGTCGTCATCGTTGGTTCCTCTCCATGCTGCCATGGGCAGCGACTCCCTCCGCGGCCGCATGCGGCACGCGTCTTCCATAGCGATCGAAAAGCCGCGTCACGCAGGCCTCGACGGCGGCCGGCACCCGCGCCGACGGCAGACCACCGACGGCGGAGAACGCCTCCGCCACGTCCCTGATCGCCTCGCGGCTGAGCCGTTCGTGCATGGCCAGCATCAGCCGCCGCTCGATCAGGTCGTCGAGCGTGGCAGCCCACTCCTCACGGACACAGCATTCAACCGCGGCGACCGGCAGGCCGATGCCGCAGATGAGCCCGCGCCGCGCCGCTCCTCCCGCGCGCCACACTTCGGCAGCCCGCGCTCCGAAGAGACCGACGGCATGCTCCGCGGCCTGTTCCGCCTCGGCCCGCGACATGCCCGCCCCGGCGGCCAGATCGCGACAGGCATGCACGGCCGCGATCCGCGACGCTCCGGCGCACGCGCCCGGAAGCGGCCGCCCCCGCGACGTGCCCCGCACCGGCACTCCCAGCGTGCCGAGCACCTTGGCCGAGGTGGTTTCGGCGAGGCTGCGGCAGGTGGTGAGCTTGCCGCCGACGACGGACCAGACCGGCAGCCGCGACTCA
>JBJTSM010000409.1:0-6586 GCA_046076685.1 Planctomycetia bacterium
CGAACAGAGACCCGAGTACGCGCACCATGGACTGGCGCATCGCGACTTCTGCGGAGAGAATCTGGTTGTATACCGGGGCAAGGTGTGTTGTATCGACAACACCACCTTCGCGTTCTCGGCGCTGGATCAGGATTTGGCACGAACCTGGTATCGCTGGCCGATGCCCAATACCGATTGGCAGCTTTTTCTGGACGGCTATGGGGAGTCCCGTGATGGCGAGGCGTTCCATCGCCACGGCCTCTTCTGGAAGGCCCACGTATTGACCGGGGCGATCGTCATGCGTTTGAGAAGCGGCCTGCCGGGACAGACCGAGGGCTTGCTGCATCGGCTGCGCACGACTTTTCAGCCTCCTGACGTTGTCGCCGGACCGGCTGCTCGCCATGAGTCCTGAATCGCTATCCCCACGGAATTCCCAGGCGGGGTTCGTTGTCCACACTGAAACAATTAGGCTTCCCGACGATGCACGGTCACGGTTCACATGTCGACGATCCGTCGGAGATCCGACTGTCGGGTTTCGGCGGCGCAACCAGACTCCTTGGCTCTCGTAACGACCTCCGCTGGGTGACCGAGTTCTTCTCGCCTGCACTGCGAACCATGCCGCACGCCGTAACGACTGAAACGGTGCACACTGCCGTGGATGCGCAACGGTACGTCACGATGCATCGGACGATGCATCGTGACCAGACTCGTCGGTACGACTGCTTCACGCTTGACGGTCACTTTGAGTCATTCATTGGCCGTGACTTACCCGACGGAGGACTTGTCGTCTGGCTTGAGAGCCTTTCGCTGATGCTCAGCGTCAACGAGTCCCGCGACGTCTTTCATGTGGTCGCCGATTCGTCGGAGGCGAAATTGCGCGTCGGCGTGATGCGAGTGCTCCGTGAGATCGCGACAGTCCGAGCCCTACGGACCGGGGCTCTGCCGCTTCACGGAGCGGCGTGCGTCCGTGGCGACGGGGCGGTCGGTTTTCTGGGTGCAAAACGAGCAGGAAAAACGACGGCGCTGATTCACTGGCTCCAGACGCCTGGCACCCGTTTTCTCGCGAACGACCGCTTCTTCGTCTTTCACCGCAACGACGCTTGGTTTGCCCAGGGCATGCCGACGATCGTTAGCGTTCGCGCCGACACGCTGTTGCATTTCGAGGCACTCCGGCGACGCACCGGCGAACTGCCGTACCGGCCCTCGCAGACGCTGGCGGAAGTGCGGTCCGGAAAGGTGCAGCCGTCGGAACCCCGCGAGAGCGTGTATCTCAGCCAGGCGCAATTCCTCGAGATCACGGATCGTGCGGCGGAGATCGAGGCGCCCGTGAGCATGCTCCTCTTCCCGGAGCGAGATGATCGGCTCGGGAGCGCGGAGCTTGAGTCGCTGTCGACGCCTGAAGGCATGGAACTGCTCCGTTCCTCCCTGCTTTCGCCCGGGCCGCACCTCGTAACCTCCGAGGTTTTCGATCGTGTGCCCCGTTTCGAGGTGCCCGAGGAGGCGGTGCGCGAGACCTGCCGCAGGCTGTCCGTGGCTGGTTTGTGCCATCGGTATCGACAGGGCTTTCGCACGTTGGCCAGTCCAGCCACCATGCCACGACACGGAAGTAAGATTCATTGAAGATCAGTCCTTTTCGCGAGTGGTCCACGGAAGGTGCCGTAGGAATGGCATCCAACCGCGGTCTTGACGCCCCGGAGCACCATCGAGATGGTACGGCGACGCCCCCCTCACCCGTGGCGCCAACTCCCCTGCGCAGCCCATGACCTCTTCGAGTTCACCGGCGGCCTGCTCCGGGGAGATGTCGACGCTGTCATCGGGACACTTGCCTCTCCGGCATCGGTGGTCGACCTGCTCGTCGGCCGTCACCGGCTGGGCCCGCTGCTTTCCACCCGGGCGGCGGACGCATCCTGGATGGGCAAGCTCCCGCCTGCAACACTTGCCCGCATCGGTGCCACATACGAACGACAGAAAATGGTTTCGGATCGCTGCCTTGAACTGCTGAATGCGATCGACGTGGAATGCGCTAAAGACGCGCTGCCGTTTCTGGTCGTCAAGGGACCGGCGATGGCGCTGCGATGCTATGGAGGAATCGCGGCTCGTGGGTATTGGGACCTCGACATCATGGTGGCGGAAGGTGACCGCATGCGGATGGAGACGCTCTTGGGGCGAATCGGTGCGTTCCGGCTCTCGCGGGCGGTGGTCGGAACGAACCTCTCAGCCCGGTTCAATCACGCCTTCGACTACGAAGTGGATGGCGTGAAGCTCGATCTCCACTGGTGCATGTCACGCCTGCCCGGCGTGCGGTGCGACGGCGCGGCGGTGTTCGATCGGGCCGAGTCGCTCGAACTGGCCGGTCGTGCCGTGCGGATCTTGTCCCCCGCCGACGAACTCCACTTTGTCCTCATCTCGGCATTCGCCGACATCCAGCGCGGCTTCCTGCGGCTGCAGACGTTCGTCGACGCCTGGGAACTTCTCCTGCGGATTCCCCGATCCGAGTGGAAGGCCTTTTTCATGACGCGGACACGGGAGCGCACCGAGCGAATCTGCCGCGAGACACTGCGCGTGATCCTCGCGTCGCTCCGCGTCGAAGATGCGGTTCCGGAACTCGTCGATGCCTTGGACGGATGCCCGACGACGGAGGAGGCACGGCGGGTGATGCTCCCCTCGCCGGCCGGCATTCGAGGGAAACGATGGGCAGCCGGCGTGTTGCCGGTCGGCTTTCCGCGGTACGCCGCGTGGTGGTGTGTCTCGCTTCCCTTTCGCGTTGCCGCCAGCCATCCGGCGTGGCGCCGTCGGCGGTGAGCCTCGTTCATTCACCGAACGACCGGGACTGGATTGGGCGGCCCTGTGCAGCGTGTGGTGGTCGCCCTGGAGTGAAGAATCGACGCGCGCGGCGAACGAACGCCGGCAGGCGACTCTTCATGCGCGAGAGTCCACACCGTCGCGCGAGCCTGCGTGTCACATGTGGCCAGATGCTCAGTCGTGCGTGCCGGTTGGGCTCGAAGGCCGATGTGGCGTGAACGTCCTTCCAGCCGAGGCCGGTGATGGCCAGCTGCTGAAAAAACAGGTCCCCCGGCATCCAGTCGCCCGGAAGATCATCGCCGAATGGGCCGGCGGAGTGCGGTGGAAAGCTGTGGGTGTCGCGACCGGCCAGCGTCGAAATGCCGTGGTTGCGAAACTGTCGGGCCACGGAGCTGCCCACGACGACCTTGAATGCGTCATAGCCTCCAGACGCGATCATGACAGAAAGCACTTCGATCGAATGCGACTCGGCGGAGATGAAGGGCGGCTTTATGCCGGCCGCGAAGAGTTGTCGCAGCACTGCGACGTCTTGGCCCTCGATGTCGAGTTTCACGTAGTAAGGGTCTCCATGCTCCTGTAGTATGGAGAGAAACGATCGCGACGGCACCGAAACCTCGCGGTAGTGCCTCAGGGCGTCTACGTGTGGCCTCTGAACCAGGCTCTTCACGTGGTTGAGTGTGTGCACATACAACGGAACCATCGTGTTGGTGCAGTCCGCCATCAGCGCACAATGCTCGACGATCAGGCGGCCATCGCTCACTTCGGCGGCAAACCGTGCCCGCATGTGCCGACACAGGTCAGGGTTTGCCTCGATCGCCACAACCCGATGCGCTTTCTTCAAATAGTACGGAATGTCATCTCCATTATTGGCGCCGACATCGTAGATGACGCGGAACTGATCAGCGGCCTCTCGGTGGAATGAATCCATTGTGACAACGTATTGAGTTGTTCGCTCTTCGTGAACGGCCCGAATCTTCTCGCCGCACAGGGCCGGGCTATCCGAAGAACAGCCCCGAACTTGAAACTGGCGTCATGTGGGGGGGCCGTCAACGGGGCACGGGATCGTCCCGGGTTGCCGGCAGATCGTCGTCCAACGCCTCGAGCAAAGCCTCGAAGCAGGGCTGCAGGCGGAGGGCGCCGGCGACTGAGAGATGGTCGTTGTCTGTGTACATCGACGCGCCGCCATATTCCAATCGCCACAGCCCCGTCTCGTCGACGAACGCCGGAGCCGGATCGAGAACGGTGACGTTGCCGTCGGCAAGCCGATCGAAGATCGCGTCGCACTGCTCGTTCGCGCGGCGATGGTCGGCGAGTGGAACGCCGAGTCTGGTCACATCCGCGCCACGCGCTAACGCGGTGGCGAGCGCGAGCATCGGGTTCACGCGGGCCGGGAGGGTGGCGATGTCGCGAACGAGCACGACCCGGACGCCCGCCGCGGACAGTTCCCTGAGCGTGTCGCGGAGGCACCGCTCGAACTTCGGATGCCTGCCATGCTTCGACCAGTACGCACACATGATAACCATGTCGACGTGCTCCGCGAGGGAACGGTCGACGACTGCACGGTTGAACTCTAGCGGCCTGTCGTTCACGCCGGCGGGCGTTCCGACGGAGAAGCCCAGAATGGGTGGCGTCCTCGGACGCGTGGCCTGCAGGCACCGCATGCCGCGGTTTTTGCACGCGGCGGCCACGGCCGGGACGAGCACCCGGCCGTGACTGTCGCCCCAGACGAGGCAGGTGGCGGTCCCTTCCGGGCTGCCGAAAACGGGCAGCCTGCCCTGCTCAGCATCCTCGACCGTGATGGACGCCGGGGGCCAAGCCTCGAAGTCGCGTTTCTTCGTGCCGGCATAGGAGACGGCCCGTGGATCGAATCGTGAGGGCAACCCGTCCCCCGCGACGATCGCCAACGACGCCGTCAACAAGAGCGACACCATCGCGACCGCGGCGATCCACAGTGAACGCCGCCGCGAAAGGATCTCCTTCCGTCGAAACGGGCGTTCGACATACCTCCACGACACCACGGCCAACACGGCGGCGACGGCAACCGCGACGAGCCGTGAGAACTTGCCGGGGGACTCGCTGCACTCGAGGAAGGCAGCGCAACTCAGCAGCGGCCAATGCCACAGGTAGAGCGAGTACGAAATCAGGCCCACGAACACGAGCGGACGCAACTCCAGAACGCGTCCCACGACCGTCCTCGCCCATGAGTTGGCGTAGATCACCAGGGCGGTCGCGCCGCACGGCACGAGCGCAGCGCGGCCCGGGAACGGCGTCGTCCGATCGAAGGCGAAGGCGGACCACACGATCCCCACCGCGCCGAGCCCCGCGAGCACGTGTGCCGCGATACCGCCGGAACGCCGGGGAACGGGGACGAAGCAGATCAAGCCGCCGAGCAGCATCTCCCAGGCCCGCATGGGCAGGAGGTAGAACGTGCTGAATGGCCGGGTCTGGGCCGCCCAGTCACTGATGACGAAGGAGACCGCGGCGATCACCGCGAGCGATGCGACCATGACGCGTCGCGGCATTCGACCCAGCAGCATCAGGAGCACTGGGTACGCGATGTAGAACTGCTCTTCGACCGCCAACGACCAGGTGTGCAGCAGGGGCTTGAAGACGGCACTGTTGGAGAAATACCCGGACTGTCGGCTGAAATACACGTTCGAGGCCAGCACCTGCTGGGCAGCCACCGACTTCGCCAGATGCGAGTAGTCGTCGGGAAACAGGATGAACCATCCCGCGACGAGTGTGACGCACGCCACGATCGCCGCCGCGGGGAGCAATCGCCGCACGCGACGGGTCCAGAAATCGATCAGGCGCAATTCCCCGCGTCGCTGCTCGTCGAGCAGCAGCCCGGTGATCAGAAATCCCGAGATCACGAAAAAGACATCGACACCGACGAAGCCCCCGGGACAGCGCTCCGTGGCGTGAAAGAGCACCACGAGGCTTATCGCGACCGCGCGCAGGCCGTCGATGTCGGCACGGTAGGATGGGGGGGGGGGTATGGTGCTCACGGCTGGTCCACGGACGAATGCGGACCGCGATGGCCGCCTGACATCGCGGATCACTGGGGCCAAACTTTTGGCCTGGGTGGGGGAGGAGTGATAGCCCCTTCGCCGGTGCAGATTTGAGGATTTTTGAGGATTCTTCGCGAGAAGACGAAACTCCCTGGCACCTGAAACGCCAAAAGCATTGGTTTTCCAGTGCTTTTCAATACGCCCGGCTGGACTCGAACCAGCGACCCTGGGATTAGAAATCCCATGCTCTATCCAACTGAGCTACGGGCGCAACTGCCTTGTTATCGGCTTTTTTGAAGATCTTGTCCAACGACGAAATGGAGACTACAACCAAAACTACAACCGCCCCGCCCCTTGGAGGTGCTCCATGGTCGCCAAAGGGACTGCTGAACCCCGTCAAGAGCATCGGTTTTCCAAGCCGTCCGACCAACACGGTTCCGCGAAGAGGGACCAACAAGTATCGCCTCTGGAAGGGCGTCGGAAAACCGCCGCGCCCTCGGCGAGGGCGGTTCAGAAAGTGCCTGGGAAGCCGTACAGGTCGTTTCCACTGACCCCGCACCGCTCGGGGCAGTTCTGCAAGAAGATTCGCGGGAAGATCCACTACTTCGGCTCAGTCAGCGACCCCGACGCCGCGCTCAATCGCTACCACGAGCACGCAAAGGGCCTGCACGCGGGCGAAATCGACCACGTGAACCGCACCGGCGACCTCACGATCGCCGAGCTTGCCAACGAATTTCTTGCCGCGAAGGAGCGGAAGCGGGCCAACGGCGACATCGAGGCCGCCACTTTTGTCG
>JBJTSM010000410.1:0-3073 GCA_046076685.1 Planctomycetia bacterium
GAGTCGACCACGTAGCCGGTGATGCTGCGACCGCCGCCCTGCAGCGTGAGGAGCGTTGGTGCCGGACCGGGGACGATGAATGCCGAAACGGCCTTCACGGTCATGGAACCCTGCACGAGACCACTTCCGGCCGGCGGGATCACCTCGAGGGCGTACGTCGTTCCGGCGACCCCTTCGATGGAGAACGAGCCGAAGTCGTTGGTGTACCCCACGTTGCACGTGAAGAAGGAGACGTTGCGACAGGCCGTGCCGTCGCTCACACGGGCGAAGGGCACGGGCGCGCCATCGGGGCCCACCACCTTGCCGAAGAGAATGCCGGTGGGAGGGAGGGTGCCGAGCGCCAGCGGCGAAGCACCGGCCACGGTCACATCACGGACGTAGCTGAAGTAGTTCGGGCCCCTCTGGCGCAGCGTGTAGTCACCGTCGGGAAGGTTCGCGAACTGGAAGTCGCCCCACGAGCCGCTGGCCGGGGCGGCACACAGGCCGGACGGCTTCTTGCACAGCAGCAGGTTCTCGATGAAGCCGCCGGGGATTCGCGGGTTGGACAAGCCGACGGCGTCGTAGCCACCGGACATGTAACCGCTGGCGCTGCCGACAGCGCTGCCGACGGTCACCGCATCGGCCGTCACGGGCACGCCTCCCGCAAGGTTGATGGCCGACGCGCCCCAGGCGGTCCAGCTCGACCCGGCAGAGTTCTCTGCCCTGACCATCAGGTCGTAGGCGCCGTCCTGCGACATCGTCGCAGTGGCGCTGATGCTGCCGGTGAGACCGATCGGGCTGTACTGCTGGCCGAAGGTGGTCCTGCCGATCTCGCAAGCGGTGCCGATGAACGGCTCGGCACCCTGCTTGCAGAGCGTCAGTTCCACGTACTTGACACCGTTCGCCAGCGCGCCGAACGGACCCATCAGGGGCACGGTCACCGTGCCGCCGGCCTTTGCCAACTGCACGGTGGGAAGCGTCAGCGAGGTGTACCGATCAGCCGGTCGACCGGGCGAGTACGGCCGCACCTTCAGGGGCACGGTGGCGCGCTGCACCCCGGTGACCTTTCCGTCGGTCTTGTACACCTTCTCGAACGTCACGTCATAGAGACCCGATGGCAGGTTCAGCTGGTAGGAGCCATTCGGAGCGACAGTGCCCGCATAACAGGTCCAGCGCCCCTCGGGGTCGGAGTTCTGTCGGTCGGTCAGGCACGCCCGGACGCTGAAGCCGGGGGCGAGCGCACCGTAGCCGTCCAGGTAGTTGGAGTTGGTGGTGACCAGGTTGCCGTCGGCGTCCTTGACGCCAGCGGTGGCGACCGGGTAGGCGGCCGGCAGCTGGAAGTCGAGCACGACAGGGTCGGTGCCGTAGTCCACGCCGCGCCGCAGCACGATGGGCAGGCCGCTGCCCTCCGGCGGTGTGACCTTGAAGATCAGCTTGCCGGGGGACGGCTTGTTCGAGAACGCGAACGTGCCGTCCGTCTGGGTCTCAGCGGTCTTGTTGGCGGGCGAGGCGGTGCCGATGCAGTCGGCACCCACCACGTCGGCGCACGACGAGACAGTCGCACCGACGACCGGTTCGCCGACGGCATTCGTCACCGTGCCGGTGATCGCCGGCACGTTCAGCAGGCCGATGTCGATCGAGGAGTCCGAACCGCTGCGGCTGATCTGATACCGGTCATAGATGTCGTTGCGCTGAGTCAGGACCGTGATCGTCAGGTCGCCCGTGGGAAGGCGGTCGAAGGAGTACACGCCATCGCTGACAGGGACGCCCATGAACGTGCCGAACGCGGACTCGACCCGCACCTGCGTGGCCGGGATCCTGGCACCGTTGGGGGCCACGTAGGGGACACCGTTCTCCAAGAGCGGGAAGAACGTGTTGTTGGCCTCGTCCCACGTGTCGAGCGGCGGGGTGCCACCGACCAAGTTGATGGTGGCGCTCGGGAACGTGGTGGCGGGCAGGACCTCGCGCATACCAGCATCAGCGCTTTCGCCCCGGGCGACAGTGACCGTCGTCGAGTTGGTCGCGCCGTAGGCCGGGTCCGTGGTGATCACGTAGTACGTGCCGCCTTCGAGGCCGGTGACGGAGAAGAAGCCGTTGGCGTCGGTCCCCGGGTACGCACACTCCGACGTCGATTCGGCGCAGACCTGGAGGTAACCCATGAGCGGCTCCTGGCTCGGCAGGTCGGTGATCGTGCCGGTGATCGTCGCGCCCTGTTCGAACGTCAGTGGGTCGACTGTCAGCGATTGGCCGCCGGTCACCACGTGGCCCGTGCTCCAGATGCGCAGGAGGTCTTCCGACGGCAGCGGCGAGGAGGGGTTGGGGGCGACGATCGAGTACGTGCCCGCAGGCAGACCCGCCACCGTCACCGTGCCGAACTCATCCGTGGACCCGTCGTAGCACTGTCCGCCATCGCGACAGACCTGCACGGACACCAACTGGGCGGGATCACCACTGGGCAGTAGCAGCGTGATGCCCACCGAGGCGGTGTCGCCAGGGTCAGCGGCTGCAGTCGACGCGGCGAGCGGCATGCTCACACCGGAGACCACGACGGCCAGCAAGGTCATCAACGCCAAGAGGCGGTGTCGGATCGAGTTCATCGGGGTCTCCCTCTGAGTGAGTGCACCCCGAGCCGGAAACTCCGGCCCGGGCTTCGTCAGCTGCTTGCCGCACCTACGCCGTGAGGCGCTCCCAACCCTGGTGCGAGGAACCGGCGTGGACGAACGACACGTGTCGCCATCCAGACGGCTCTTGACTGCCACCGTACGGATGCTTGACACCGATGAGCAATAGGTCTTTCGACCTACACCCTCGATCGAGGGCTGACAATCATGACAATCTGCACCGCCTCGATGCACGAAAAGCGCGACTGGCCAGCGTCAACGCCGCCGCGCCCCATGGTGATCTACATGGGATGAGGATCAGATCCTGACCCAGCGGCCCGGAATCATCCACTCTGCGTACTCACTCAGCCGCGGAAAGTGAGGGCAGGTTTTCGATACTGATTGAACCGAGTCATCAGAGGTCGACTCACACGATTTGGCGAATTGTCGCAAAGATCATTCTCGCTTGGCCTCGCACGGTGGCCCGCGACCCA
>JBJTSM010000411.1:0-9427 GCA_046076685.1 Planctomycetia bacterium
CGGCCGTGCTACCTGCTCGACGAGGGGTACGCGCAGACGTTCCGCGAGTTGATGGAAGAGACCGACTGGGACGGCTACGGACGGGCCAGCGGCAACCCGAAGTGCGGCGACTGCATGGTGCACTGCGGCTATGAGCCGGCCGCGGTGGAGGCCACGTTCGGGTCGCTACGGGGCCTGCTCCGCACGGCCCGTCTGATGGTCTTGGGCCCGCCCCGGGCACGTCCGGGCGACGAGACGCACGCCCCCCTGCCCTCTCCGGTGCCGCGTCTCCAGCCCAACGGCCTGCCCTCGTTGCCGATCCTCGACCGCGTCGCGTGACGGCTACAGTCCGCGTTCGCGGGCGATGCGGGCGGCGTCGAGGGCCGCGCCGCGGGCACCTGCCGTGTCGCCGTCCGGGATGACGTGGATCGGAATCCCCGCCTGTTCATCGCGTTGGGTCGGCATGCCGGCGCGGATCTCCGCCAGGAACCACTGGCGGAACTCCTCCGACGTCTCCACCGCGCCGCCGCCCACCATCAGGGCGTCGGGATCGAAGACATTGATCATCTCGTCGAAGAACAGGCCCAGGGCCCGGGCCTGCACGCGGAAGATCTGCCGGCAGAGTTCGTCCCCCCGCTCGGCGAGCCCCCGCACGCGTTTGGCCGCCTCGGCGATGTCGCCTCCGCGGGCCAGTTCGTGCCCGGGATGGCGCGACAGGAAATGCGGCAGGAGCGTGCGCCGGATCGCGGTGAGCGAGCAGAGCGACTCGAGGTCTCCGGTCCGCCCGCAGTTGCAGGTCGGTACGAGCCCCTCGATGCCTTCGATCTGCCCGTGGGGGATCAATACGTGCCCGAGTTCTCCGCCGAAGCCGTTGCGGCCGGTGACCACCTTGCCCGCCGTGATCACGCCGCCGCCGAGGCCCGTGCCGATGATGGCCGAGACGCTCGTCGCCTGGTTCTGCGAGCCGAAAATGGCGACGTGGCCCCAGAGCGCGGCGGCGTTGCCGTCGTTCAGGTACGTCACCGGCCGTCCGAGCCGGCGTTCGAGGCCGGCGCGGATGTCGTAGCCCGCCCACTCGGCATGCACGAAGTTGGTCGAGCCACGCCGGCTGAGCACGCCGGAACCGCTCGCGGGGCCGGGCGTGTCGAGGCCGATGGCCACGACGTCGTCCGCCCGGATGCCGGCCTGGTCGGCGGCGATTGCCAGGCCGTCGGCGATCTGCCCGAGGCAGACGTCGGGCCCCTCCACGCTCCGGGCCGGATGCTCGCAGAGACCCGTGATCAGGAACTGTCCCTGCTGATCGAGAAACGTGTAGTTGATCGCCGTGCCGCCCAAGTCGATGCCGGCCACCACCTTCAGCCTGTTTGCCGCGGTCGTCATGCATTCCTCGTGACGGATCTGGGGGATCAGCTGCAGGTGTCTGTCAGGCGGCGGTCTTCTCGGCCAATTCCCGCTTCACGCGGAACAGGATCGCCCGCAGGCCTCGCGATCGCAGGATGCCCAGCACGTCGGCCAGGCCCATCCGCTCGAGCATGTCCTCGGGAAGCATCGCCGCCTCGGTCGCCGGCCGGCCGTTGATGGCGCTGGCAAGAATGGCCACGAATCCCTTGACCGTCGGGGCTTCCGGCGCCACCTCGGCGATCAGCTTCGCGGCGCCGTCTTCGACCTCCGCCCAGAGAAACACGGGCGTCTGGCACTCGTGCACCCGGCGATCCTCGGTCTCCTTGCGGGCCTGGTAGTCCGGCGGCAAGGGGGGCAGGCCGGCGGCGAAGTCGAGGAGCAGTTCCAGCTTTTCACGGCCGTCCAGATCGGCGAACTCGCCGATGATCGCGTCGAGCCTTTCGTTGACGCCGTTCATGCGCTTTGGATGGCTGCCTCAGGAAGCGTGTGCCGCGGCGGGCGTCGCGACGACACCGCCGGGGGCGGCCCCCTTCACGATCGGCACCCCCACGCAGTTGCCCCACTCGAGCCACGAGCCGTCGTAGTTCTTCACGTTGCCGAAGCCGAGCAGGTACTTGAGCACGAACCAGGTCAGGCTCGAACGCTCGCCGATCCGACAGTAGGCGATGGTGGGTGAGCGGCGCTTCATCTTCAGCTCCCGCAGATAGAGCTTCTCGAGTTCCTTCGCCGTCTTGAAGGTGCCGTCCTCGTTGCAGTTCATCGGCCACGGCACGTTGTGGGCCCCGGGGATGTGTCCGCCGCGGACCGCGCCCTCGTTGGGATAGTCGGGCATGTGCGTCCGCTCGCCACGGTATTCCTCGGGCGAGCGGACGTCGAGCAGCTGCTTGCCGGCCCGCTGGTGCTTGAGCACCTCGTCGCGGAGGGCCCGGATCGTGCCGTCCTGTTCCGCGGCCGTGTAGCGGGTGGGCGGGTAGGTCACGCGGTCGTTCGACCAGCCGCGGCCGTCGAGCTCCCAGCGTTTCCGGCCGCCGTTCATCACGCGGCAGTCCTTGTGGCCGTACAGCTTGAACACCCAGAACGCATAGCAGGCCCACCAGTTGTTCTTGTCGCCGTAAAACACCACCGTCGTGTCGTTGGAGATGCCCCGCTCGGCGCAGAGTTTTTCGAAGGCGGCCCGGTCAATGTAATCCCGCACCACCTGGTGCTGAAGATCGACCTGCCAGTCGATCTCGACGGCCCCGGGAATGTGGCCCTGCGTGTAGAGCGCCCGGTCCTCGTCCGATTCGACGATCCGCACCGTGGGGTCGGTCAGATGCTCCGCGACCCAGGCGGTGGAAACGAGCACGTCGGGATTTGCGTAGTCGGGCATGGGCCAGGGGCTCCTTCACGGCGGGGCGATCGGACGAACCGGCTGAAAATGGGCACCGAATGGTAGTCCATCGCCATCCAGCCTGCAACGAGGCGACGCGGTTGGGCCGCCGCGGCCCGGACACTTTGCCCGCGGCCGCCCTCGACGCGGCGACAGGCTTGTCGGTTGGTCTGCTAAGCTGGCGGCAGGTGACGAGGCTCGTCGTCGCCTCGCCGCGGCCGGCGTTCCGGCCGCATGCGGTTTGCGCCATCATGCCACGAGCCGTCACCGAGAGAATCCCCTTCCGATGGGCCCCGCCTTCATCTTCCAGATCACCGATCTCACCAAGAAATTCGGCCAGCGCGAACTGCTCAAGAACATCAACCTCGCCTTCTACCCCGGGGCCAAGATCGGCCTCCTCGGACGCAACGGCGCCGGCAAGAGCACGCTGATGAAGATCATGGCCGGGATCGACAGGGAATACGACGGCGAGACGCGGCTCGCGGACGGCTACACCGTCGGCTACCTGCGGCAGGAGCCGCAGCTCGAACACGGTCTTCGCCGGGTCGAGAACGTGATGGACGCGGTCGATCATTCCCGTGCCGTGCTGCGGCGGTTCGAGGAGATCAATGCCCGTCTCGGCGAGCCGCTCGAAGACGCCGAGATGGAGAAACTGCTCGCCGAGCAGGCGTCGGTGCAGGACGAGATCGACGTGAAGAATCTCTGGGACCTCGACCGGCAGGTGGAGATCGCGATGGACGCGATGAATCTGCCGCCCGGCGACTGGGCCGTCACGAACCTCTCCGGCGGCGAGCGACGGCGGGTGGCCCTCTGCAAGCTGTTGCTCGAAAAGCCCGACCTGCTCCTGCTCGACGAGCCCACCAATCACCTCGATGCGGAGAGCGTCGACTGGCTCGAGCGGCATCTCGCCGAATACACGGGCACGGTCGTGGCCGTCACGCACGACCGCTATTTCCTCGACAACGTCGCCAAGTGGATTCTCGAGGTCGACCACGGCCGGGGCATCCCCTTCGAGGGCAACTACTCCTCCTGGCTCCAGCAGAAGAAGGCCCGCCTCGAACTGGAGGAGAAGCAGGCGTCGGCCCGGCAGAAGACGCTCGACAAGGAGCTGGAGTGGATCCGCATGTCGCCCAAGGCGAGGCAGGCGAAGAGCAAGGCCCGCGTGGCGTCCTACGAGAAGCTGGCCGCCGAGCAGGCGGCCGTGCGGGATTCGGAGATCGAGATCTTCATCCCCGCCAGCCGGCCGCTCGGTGATCTCGTGATCGAGGCCGAGGGCATCTCCAAGGCCTTCGGCGACAAGCTGCTCTTCGAGAACCTGTCGTTCCGGCTGCCGCCGGGCGGGATCGTGGGCATCATCGGCCCCAACGGCGCGGGCAAGACCACGCTCTTCCGGATGCTCGTCGGCCAGGAGAAGCCCGACACGGGCACGATCAAGACGGGCCACACGGTGGACGTCGGCTACGTCGACCAGAATCGCGACGCGCTCGACCCGGACAAGACGGTGTTCGAGGAGATCTCGGGCGGCCACGACACGATCGAGCTTGGGAAACGCACGGTGAACGCCCGCAGCTACGTGGCCAAGTTCAACTTTATGGGGCCCGACCAGCAGAAGAAGGTGGGCACGCTCTCCGGCGGCGAGCGCAACCGCGTGCACCTGGCCAAGCTGCTCCGCGGAGGCGCGAATCTCCTCCTGCTCGACAAGCCGACCAACGACCTCGACGTCGACACGCTGCGATCGCTCGAGGAGGGCATCTCCAGCTTCGCGGGCTCGGTGGTGGTGATCACGCACGACCGCTGGTTCCTCGACCGCCTGGCCACGCACATCATCGCCTTCGAAGGGGACGGTTACGTCCACGTCTGCGAAGGCAATTTCGAGGTCTACGAACGGAGCCGCCGCGAACGCCTCGGCATCGAGGGGGACGAGCCGCACCGCTTCCGCCACAAGAAGCTGACGCATTAAGGCCGGGTATCGTCGTCGATTCGACCGGATCCCGTCGCTTGCGCTCTGGGCTTTTATCGGGGCTTTTATCGGGCCTTTCATCCGGGCGGAACGCGGGCCACGGCCGCCCCATAAAAGCCCCCGGCGCGAGCCGGGGGATTGTGTTCGCGTCGGGCTCGGCCATCCCGGCCCTTCGATCCCGGGGTGTCGTCGATTCGACCGTATCCCTTACGCCATCGGCAGCTGCACCGCGGCCGCGGCGGCGCGGAGTTCCTTCGGCAGCGGGAAGTAGACATCCTCGGCACGGATCGTCCGCTCCTCCACCGTGGCGCCGTAGCGGTTTTTCAGCCAGGCCACGCAGTCCTGCACGACGCTCTCCGGGGCGCTGGCACCGGCCGTGATCACCACCGTCTCGGCGCCCGAGAACCACCCGGGATCGATCTCGTTGGCGCCGTCGATGAGGTGGGCGGCAATGCCGCGTTCGCGGGCCAGTTCGGCGAGCCTTTGGCTGTTGGAGCTGTTTTGGCTGCCCAGCACCAGCACGTGATCGGCCCCCTCCGAGAGCAGGCGGACCGCCTCCTGCCGATTCTGGGTCGCGTAGCAGATGTCGTCCTTGGGCGGCCCCACGATCTGCGGAAACCGTTCCTTGAGCCGGTTGATGATCCGCGAGGCGTCGTCCACGGAAAGGGTCGTCTGCGTCAGGTAGGCGAGGCGGTCGTCCGGGCCGAACGGCAGGGCATCGACCTCCTCGGTCGTCTCCACGAGGGTGAAGGCGTCGGGCGCCTGGCCCATCGTGCCGATCACCTCGTCGTGCCCCTCGTGGCCGATCAGCATGATCCGATAGCCGGCCTTGGCGTATTTGATCGCCTCCAGGTGCACCTTGGTCACCAGCGGGCAGGTCGCGTCGATGGCCCGCAGCCGCCGTTCGGCCGCCACCCGACGCACCTCCGGCGCCACGCCATGGGCTGAAAAGAGCAGCACGGCCCCTTCCGGCACCTCCTCCACGGCGTTCACGAACACCGCCCCCTCGGCCACGAACCGATCGACCACGTGCTTGTTGTGGACGATCTCGTGAAACACGTAGACGGGCGTGCCATAGAGCCGGATCGCCGTCTCGAGCGTGTCGATGGCCATGTTCACGCCGGCACAGAATCCACGGGGGCTGGCGAGCAGAATCTTCATCGCGATGGTTCCGAGTGGGGCGGCTCCAGTATGCTGGAACATTCCAGCATCGTAGCGGAGCCCGCCCCACTCCGGCCAGAGATTCCGGAGCAGGCTTCCGCTGCCAGCCGCGAGTGTCTGCATGGTGTCTGATTCCCTCCCCGACGTCCCCTGCTCCGTGCAGCCCGCCCGCCGCGATCCGACGGCCTGGCAACTCGCGGCCGTTCCCGCAGGGGGCGACCTCGCCGCGGCGGAGGCATTCTGCCGGGACGTGGCGGGCCGGCACTACGAGAACTTCACGGTCGCCAGCCGGCTCGTGCCGGCCAGGCTCCGCCAGCACATGGCCAATGTCTATGCGTTTGCGCGGTGGAGCGACGATCTGGCCGACGAGGCGGCCAGCCCGGCGGAGGCGGCCGAGGGCCTCGCCGACTGGCGGCGGGGGCTCGAGGAGTGTTTCGCCGGTCGGCCCGGGCATCCGGTCTTCGTCGCGCTTTCCGCGACCGCGCGGCAGGCGGGCCTCACGATCGAGCCCTTCGCCCACCTGCTCGATGCCTTCGACGAGGACCGCCGGTTCGACGCGGCCGGCGTGGCCGTGCGGTATCCCGACCGCGACGCGCTCGTCGCCTACTGCCGCCGTTCCGCCGATCCCGTGGGGCGGATCGTGCTGGCGCTCGAAGGCTGTCGCGATGCGGCCCGCGTGGCGCTGTCGGATCGTATCTGCACGGGACTGCAATTGGTGAATTTCTGGCAGGACATCCGCCGCGATCGCCTCGCGGGACGCGTCTACCTTCCCCGCGACGACATGCGGCGGCACGGTGTCGCCGAGCCGATGCTCGACGCCCCGCGGGCCGCGGCCCCGCTCCGGGCACTGGTGCGCGACCAAGTGGCATGGGCCCGCGCGCAGTTCGACGCGGGGGCCCCGCTCGTGGAGGTTGCGCCGCCCGCACTCAAGCCCGCGATCGCCATGTTCCTCGCCGGTGGCCGGGCCGTGGCCGACGCGATCGAACGGGCCGGCTACGACACCCTGACGCGGCGGCCGACGGTGGGGAAGTGGACCAAGCTCCGCCTGGCGGCGCGGGCCTGGTGGAGCCTGCAGACGACGTCGGCCCGTCGGGGTGGTGGCCGCGCATGAACATCACGAACACGAGGACGCTCGTCGCCGACCACCTTGCATGCGCCTCCTTGATGCAGCGATCGGGGTCGAACTTCGCCCTGCCGATCCGGCTCCTGCCCGCCGCCAAACGCCGCGGCACCACGGCCCTCTATGCGTTCTGCCGCCGGGCCGACGATATCGTCGACGACGGTGACGATCTCGAGGTCGCCCGGCGGTCGCTCGATGCCTTCGAGGCTGACCTCGGCGGGGCGCTCGCCGGTGCGGCATCGGCGGATCCGGTGATCAGGGCGGTCGTCGACACGGTCCGGCGGTTCGCGGTGCCGGCCGAATATCTCCGCGACATCGTCGCCGGCTGCCGGATGGACCTCGATCGGAGCGGTTACGACACGGTCGCCGAACTGGAGGGCTACTGCAGCCGCGTGGCGAGCGCCGTGGGGCTCGCCGCCATCCACATCTGGGGCTTTCGCTCCCCGCAGCAGGCGCTGCCCGCCGCCCGCGCCTGCGGGCTCGCCTTCCAGTTGACGAACATTCTCCGCGACATTCCCGAGGATCTCGCCCGGGGGCGGGTCTATCTCGCGGAGGAGGATTTTCGCGATTGCGGCTGCCGTTCCGAGGATCTGCGGGCAGGACGGCTGGGTGTGGGTTTCGATCGGCTGGCGAGCCTGAACGTGGCACGGGCGGCCGACTGGTATCGGCAGGCGGCGCGGCTCGATCCCCTGCTCTCCACCGACGGCCGCGTCGTGTTTCGGGCCATGTTCGGCGTGTACGCGGCGCTGTTCGATGCCGTCCGCCGGGCGGGCACGCGGATCTTCTCGCAGCGGATTCGGCCTGGACGGTCACGGATCGCCGGTTCGGCCGCGGGCACCCTGCTGCTCGGCCCGAGGCCGAAGCGGTTTTCCTACTGACACGCGTTTCGTCCGGATCTCGTCGGAGCCCGCAACTGGCATGAGCAACAGCCTTCCACACGCCTCCGATTCGACCGGCCGGCCGCATGTGGTCGTGGTCGGAGGTGGCCTGGCCGGGCTCTCGGCCGCGGCCTCGCTGCCCGCGGCCGGCGTTCGCGTGACGGTGCTCGAGGCGCGGCGTCGCGCCGGCGGACGGGCGGCCTCGTTCGAGGATCCTGTCGCGGGCGGTCTTGTCGATGCCTGCCAGCACGTGGCGATGGGCTGCTGCACCAATTTCCTCGATCTCTGCCGGCAGGCCGGCCTGGCCGACGCCCTGCGCCGCGACCGCACGCTCTGGTTCATCGGTCCCGACGGCGACCGCGCAGCCTGCACGCCTTCGCGCGTGCTGCCGGCGCCATTGCACCTCGCGCCGCTGCTCCTGGGCATGCGGCATTTCTCGCTCCGCGAAAAGCTGTCGCTCGGGCTCGGCATGCTGAAGCTGGCACGCCAGCGCGGGGACGGCGGCCCGACGGACGGGACGGCGCTGGCCTGGCTCGAAGCGGCCGGCCAGCCCGAGCGGGTGATCGGGCTCTTCTGGCAGCCGGTGCTCGAAAGCGCGCTGGGGGAGTCGATCGATCTCGTGAGTGTCGCCGCGGCGCGGAAGGTGGCGGTCGATGCCTTTCTCGCGCACCGCGATGCCGCCGACATGTTCGTGCCATTGGAACCGCTCGGAACGCTCTTCGGCGAGCGGCTCGTGGGCTGGCTCGAGTCGCGCGGGGTGACGGTGGAGGCAGGGCGGAGCGTGACGGCGATCGAGCGCGACGCCGACGGCCGGGCCGTCGCGGTGGTCTGTGGCGACCGTCGCATGCCCTGCGATGCCGCGATTATCGCGGTGCCCTGGAGGCAGGCGGCTCGGGTCGCGGCCGACCTCGTGCCGATGGCCGACGACACCTTCGCCGGTTCGCCGATCACCGCCGTGCATCTCTGGTTCGACCGCGACTGCATCGACCTGCCGCACGCGGTGCTCGTCGGCCGCATCTCGCAGTGGGTGTTCCGTCCCGATGCGGCCGAGGGGGGGCAGCCCGGCTACTGCCAGGTGGTGATCAGCGCCTCGCGAGGCCTGCTCGGGGGCGACCGCGAGCGGCTGGTGGACGCCGTGGTGGCGGAACTGAGAGAGACGTTTCCCCGCGCCCGCGCCGCCGAACTCGTCGGATCGCGGGTGGTCACCGATCCGACGGCCGTGCTCTCGGTGCGGCCGGGCGTCGATGCCGTGCGGCCGGCCGCGGCGACGGCGGTGTCGAACCTGTTTTTGGCGGGCGATTGGACGGCCACCGGCTGGCCTTCGACGATGGAGGGTGCCGTGCGAAGCGGTCGGCTGGCCGCCATCGCGGCGGGGCGGCACCTCCGCCGGCCGGTCGCCCCGCTCACGGCCGACCTGCCGAAGAACCCGCTCGTGAGGCTGCTCGTCGGTCGCGGATGATGTCAATGGCCTGCGCTCGCTGGTGGGAACCCCGTCGCTACGGGTCTCCGGCCCTGACGCGGAACAGCCCATCCAAAACGCATTTCCCTCGCTGGCGCTT
>JBJTSM010000412.1:0-3788 GCA_046076685.1 Planctomycetia bacterium
GCCCCCACCGTCGCGGCCATCGCCAGGCAGATGCGACCGCCGCTCGATCCTCCCGCGGAGACGGCGCCGGGGCTCCACGAACTGGAGATTCCGGGGATCGACGGGGAGCAGGGCTTTCGCTGCCTCGTGCAGGTGCCCCCCGAATACGATCCGCTGCGCAGGTATCCCGCGGTGGTTTCGCTCCACGCGGCCTGGTCGACGCCCCTCAACCAGATCGACTGGTGGGCGGGCATGGCCGGTCCCGACGGCCAGCGTCGCGGCCAGGCGGCCCGCAACGGCACGATCGTGATCGCCCCGGCGTGGGCCCGCGAGCACCAGACAGCCTATGAATACTCGGCGCGGGAGCATGCCGCGGTGCTCGGCTCACTGCGGGAGGCACTGCGGCGGTTTTCGATCGACACCGACCGGGTGTTCCTCTCCGGCCACTCGATGGGAGGCGATGCCGCCTGGGACATCGCGCTGGCCCATCCGGACACGTGGGCCGGCCTGGTGGCGATCTCGCCCGCCGCCGGAAAATACGTCAACCATTACTGGCACAACGCCCGCAGCCTGCCGATCTACCTCGTCGCGGGCGAACTCGACGCCTCCTGCTTCGGCCGCAACGCCATGGATCTCGACCGCTACTTCACGAAAGGCTTCGATGCGACCTACGTGGAATACCGCGGCCGCGGCCACGAACATTTCTCCGACGAAGTCCTGCGGATCTTCGACTGGATGGGCCGCCGGCAGCGGACGTTCTTTCCGTCGACGATCGACGTGGTGTCGATGCGGCCGTGGGACCGCTTCTTCTGGTGGGTGGAGATGGAAGGGCCGCCGACCCGCACGATGGTGCTGCCCTCCCAGTGGCCGCCGGCTCCCGGCAACCGGGCGTTCGCGATCGAGGCGAAGACGATGCCGGCCAACAGCCTGCCGGCCAGCATGCTCTCGGTGCACTGCGGCGCCGACCGCGTGAGGATCTGGCTCGCGCCGGAACTGGTCGACTTTTCACGGCCGGTGACCGTCACGCTCGACGGCCGAAAACTCTGGAAGGACGCCGTCGTGCCCGACAAACGGCTGCTGCTCGAGGATCTGCGGCTGCGGGCGGATCGCCAGCACCCGTTCTGGGCCGTGATCGACTGGCAGAAACGGGCCGGCGCGGCCGAGTGAACGACCGGGTGAGCGGCGCTTCGACCATAGCCCGCGCCACCAACCGCAGGCCGTGAGCAGGCAGCCGAGGCCACCGAGCACGAGGCCGCCCGGTTCGGGCGGCTTCCCTCGCGGAGGTCACAACTCGTTGTCGCGGCCGCCATCTTCGGCAATGAATCAAGCGACAGCCGCCTATGCAGGCACGCGGTCACGCTTTCCGAAAGAAGAGGATCCTTCCATCGAGCAAACACGGGTGGTCACCTCAGCGCCCAATCCTTGCAGGATGCGACTGGCCCGATCGACAGTGACACCGTGATACTCGTTTCTCTCGTCCCGCGAGACCTGCGATTCATGAACCCCGAGGCGATCAGCGAGTTCCCGTTGACTGATGCCCTTCGAAATCCGCAACGCGATCAGCAGTCGCCCGAGCCCTTCAAAGTTTTGTAGCTCCTCGAACTCGCCTCGCTGCAGACGTTCATAGCTGGCGACTTCCTCCTTGAGTTGCTCATGAAAGGACTTGATTGGGTCGAGCACCCGCTTGATCTCCTCTTGGCTCAAGTCGAGTTCGTTGAGTTTCGCACGCTGCGCTTTGAGCCGCTTCTGTTCGTCCGCAAGCCGTAGAACCGCTTCCTGATACTCAGCTTCATTACGAATCATGTGTTTTCTCCTCTGATCTTGATGATTCCGCGCGGCTGGCCGTTCCTCCGCGACAGGCGGAAGGCCGAGGGAAACTCCAGTTCATTGCCGTACTTGTCACGAATGCCGCTCAACTGTCCGACATGCGGATACAGTTCGACCCGATACCTATGCCACATGGGAAGTTGCTTCTTGGGGTAGCCACGGAATGGACGGCGACTTTCGGGATCCCACGTCCAGACCTTGTGAGGATCGAGCAGGTTGAGCTCTCTCTCCAAATCCCCGGACGCAAACTGCCTCAGGTCGCACTCGAAGTAGCCGTCGATGTCATTCGGATGATCCTTGTTCTCGGCAAAAGAGCCATCGACAAAGATTTCGGTGACGCCCACATGCCACAACTGCCGCACCATGAGAGAAAGATTGCCGACCAACTCTCTTCGCCACGAGGCATCCCAATTCGAAGACTTTCCGGCACTCGGTCCAGTCACCAACGGCGACAAAGCCAATTCCTCGAGTGAAAGGAAGTAGTTGCCGGGCGGCAGGTGACCATCATTCGTGAAGTCGGGAAGGGATTTGTTACCCATAGAGACACAATAGTCGAACTTGACAGACATGTCAAGTTTTACTTGGGCGTTTTCGCCCGGCCCACCCCGTCGGGCTATCCGTTATTCTTTAGTGGGCCGTGATCGACTGGCAGAAACGGGCCGGCGCGGCCGAGTGAGCGGCCGGGTGAGCGGCGCTTCGACCATAGCCCGCGCCACCAGCCGCAGGCCGTGAGCAGGCAGCCGAGGCCTCCGAGCACGAGGCCGCCCGGTTCGGGCGCCGCGAAATCGGCCTGCACGTAGCCGACATCCCAACGGGAGCGGGGCGGGCACCTCGACCCCAGCCCCGCCTCGATGAACCGGAACTGGATCGTGCTGAAAAAGACGCCGGTTCCCCTGAAATCGAGGATGGCTTCCGTCGGCACGAAGCCTCCTCGGGCGAACCCCGGGGATCTTCCCGTGAAGAGCCCGCCCCCCGGCAAGAGCGGCGGCGGCCCGGTCCACGCGGATCGCGGGGCGACGAATGCGGACTGGTTCACGAGCCCCGGCGTCGTGGCGAACGGCGACGCGATACCGTCGAACGAGGAGGAGTGGATCGAGCCGCCGCTCGTGAAGGCGCTGGTCGGAATGGCGACGAAACTCCCGCCGTCGAGGCTGTAGGCGATCTCTCCGGCGGCGACCGGCCGCCCTCTGCCGTTGAGACCGAAATTGAACCGCTGGGCGATGCTCAACCGAAACGTGTCGGCACTCTGCCCGAGCAGGGACTTCACGTCGATCACGGGGCTGGTGAGATAATTTCCACGGTCGGCCTGTCCGCGGCCGCCCGCGGGCGTTTCCGCCCACCTGCCCGCAGCACGCTGGGTCGGGCCGATCCACCGCCACCGTTCGGCGGCCGGCCCGCCGCCGGAATGGCCTGGTGTCCACGCTCCGCCGGTGGACCGGCCGTCGTCCCGGCGGAAATCGAAACGCTCGCTGACGACCATCGGCCCCGCCCAGCCGCAGGCCGCCGGCACGAGCACCAGGCAGGCCGCGAGGATCGCGCGGCGCGCGTGCGCACAAAACGTTGCTCGGGCACATGGCACGGGACACCTCGGCGGTTGCCGTCGGGGGAAGGGCATCCGGGCCCGCGGCACGCGCCGAAGTGACTTCCGGCGCACGCATGAAAACCATGCTCAGTGGGGGTCGATCGACCACCACCCGCACCGGCCTACGCTGCGCCTGGGCTTCGCGCGAGGGCGAAGCCGAGCAACTCGTCGTCCGAAGAAGGTGCCCCGGGCGTCCGCATGGGCCACTCGCCCAGCCGGCCGCTCAGGCACCGGGCAATCCATAGCGGTCGGCAAGCCCCGGGGGCAAGCGGGGGACGCGGAGGCGCGAGATGTCGGGGCAGGGGGCTCTTTTTCAGCGCGTCGCCAGGCTGGACACGACCCGCGAGCGCGTCGGCTCGACGCCGTGACCGTGCAGGTTCCGCGGATTGACGCGATGCCG
>JBJTSM010000413.1:0-4402 GCA_046076685.1 Planctomycetia bacterium
GCCAGCCAGAAGCAGCCGAGGAAGCCCGCCGCGACCAACGCGCAGAAGCCCGCGAACACATGCCAGACGAACCGCGAGCGGGCCATGGGATGGAGACTGCGCCGGACGGCGAGGGAAGCGGCCGCGGGGGTCCCGTCACGCCCGGAACCGGTACCCCACGCCACGGACGGTTTCGATGTAGGAACCGAAAGCGCCCAGCTTCTTCCGCAGGCCGGCGACCTGCACGTCCACCGAGCGCTCCGTCACAGGATAGTCTTCCCCCTTGACGGAGTCGACGATCTGCGTCCGCGTGTAGGCCCAGCCGGGCCGCTTGGCCAGGAATTGCAGCAGGGCGAACTCGGTGTAGGTCAGTTCCACCGGCTGGCCGGCGAGCGTCACCTCGTGCCGCCCGGGGTGGATCGAAAGCTCGTGGACGTCGATCGTCGTCTCCTGCTCGGCCTTCGCGTCGGCCTCCTTGCGGCGCAGGAGCGCCTTGACGCGGGCCGACAGCACCCGCGGGCTGAAGGGCTTGGAGATGTAGTCGTCGGCACCCCGATCGAGGCCCGTCACCATGTCGCCCTCCTCCCCCTTGGCGGAGAGCATGATGACCGGGATGTCGCGGGTCTTGGGATCGTTCTTGAGCCGGCGGCAGACCTCGAGACCGTCCACCGCGGGGAGCATCCAATCGAGCACGATCAGGTCGGGAGGCTGCCTGCGGGCGGCCTTGAGCGCCTCCTCGCCGGTGCCCACGCACTGCACGCGGTAGCCATCCTTGGAGAGCTTGTAGCTCACCAGCTCCAGCAGATCCTCCTCGTCGTCCACCACGAGGATCTGTTGACCGGCCATGGTTTCTGCCTCTTGCGGGATCGGGAAGGAGAGCATCACGTGGGCACCTCACCCACGTCGTAGCGGAGAGCCGTTAGGGTTTCGTGAGCCGGCTCATGCTCGCCGCGGCCTACGACAGCAGCATTTCGACGTCCTCGGCCGTCAGGCTCGAGACCATGCTCTCGTCCGCCCGCACGATCGACTCGGCGAGTTCCCGTTTGCGGTCCTGCAGCGCGACGATCTTCTCCTCGACCGTGTCTCGCGCGATCAGCCGGTAGGCGAAGACGCGGCGGGTCTGGCCGATGCGATGGGCCCGGTCCACGGCCTGGGCCTCGACCGCCGGGTTCCACCACGGGTCGAGGATGTAGATGTAGTCGGCCGCGGTGAGGTTGAGCCCCTGGCCGCCGGCCTTGAGGCTCACGAGGAACAGCCGGCAGTCGGCGTCCTCCTGGAATCGCTGCACGCGCGCCTGCCGGTCGGTCGTCTTGCCGTCGAGGTATTCGTAGGTGATCGCCCGGTCGTCGAGCCGCCGCCGGACGATCGACAGGAAGCTGGTGAACTGGCTGAACACGAGCACCTTGTGGCCCTCGTCGAGCACCTCGGAGAGCTGTTCGAGGAGCGTGTCGAGCTTGGCGGCCGGCTCGTCGAGTCGGGCCGGGTCGACGAGGCCCGGATGGCAGGCCGTCTGCCGCAGCCGCAAGAGCGCCTCGAGCACCGCGATCCGCGACCGCCCGATGCCCATGCGGCCGATCCGGCCCGCGAGCTCCAGCCGGTAGTGCTCCCGCAGTTCGTCGTAGGCCTTGCGCTGCTCGTCCCCGAGTTCGCAGAAGAGCGTCTGCTCCGTCTTCTCCGGCAGGTCGGAGAGCACCTGCGTCTTCGTGCGCCGCAGCAGGTAGGGCCGCACGGCGCGGGCGACCACCTCGGAACTCGTGCGGCCGCCGGTGAGAAACCGCTTGAGCCGCGTGGCGCTGCCGAGCTGGCCGGGATTCAAAAACTCGAAGATGCTCCAGAGCTCGCCGATGTGGTTTTCCACCGGCGTGCCGGTGAGCGCCAGGCGATGGCGGGCCCGCAGGAGCCGGCAGGCCTTCGCCGCCTGGCTGGCGGCGTTCTTGATCGACTGCGCCTCGTCCAGGACCACGTAGTCGAACTCGATCTCGCGGTGGTTGACGATGTCGCGGCGGAGCGTGCCGTAGGTGGTGAGGACGATGTCGTGATCCGCCAGCGCCGCGGACTCGTCCAGCCGGGCGTTGCCGGTGTAGTTGAGCACCTTGAGCGACGGCGCGAACTTCCGCGCCTCCTCGATCCAGTTGAACACGAGGCTCTTCGGCACGATGACCAGCGACGGCCGATGCGCGATGCCGCCGGCGGTGAGCAGCGCCTGCCGCCGCACGAACATCGCCAGCACCTGGATCGTCTTGCCGAGACCCATGTCGTCGGCGAGGCAGCCGCCGAGCCCCAGCCGCTCGAGGAACACCAGCCAGCCGAGCCCCTCCCGCTGGTAGTGCCGCAGCGTGCCGTGGAATCCCTCCGGCTCGTCCTCGGCCTCCGGGCGTTCGCCGCCGGAGAGCTCGTCGCGAATCCGCTCGAAGGCCTCGTCGACGTGCGACTGCGGCTGGCCGGCCAGCAGCGCGTCGAGCAGCGCCATCTGGATCCGGCCGTAGCGGAGGCGATCGTCCTGCTTCTGCGCCAGGAGCGTCATCGGCTCGATCTGCGCCGCGAGCGAATCGGGCAGGATGCCCAGCGACCCGTCGGAGAGTTCCACGGAGCGGCTGCCCTTCGCCAGGGCCTCGAGCAACGCGGGCAGTTCCGCCGTCACGCCACCGAAGTCGATCGCCGCGGACAGTTCGAACCAGTCGATGCCACTGGTCACGTTCCAGGCCACGCTGCCGGCCGGGCGGTAGCGGCGGCCGGAGACCTCGACGGTCCAGCCGGCGGCCGCGAGCTGGGAGACCGAGGCATCGAGCCGGGCGCGGGCGATCTCCACGTGGTGGCCGACGGCGGCCTCCTCGGCGGCGGACCGCGGCGCCGTGCCGCCGTAGCGGGGCAGCATGGCGATCGCGTCGCGCTCCGCGGCCCGGTCGCGCCGCACGAGAATCCTGCGCACGGGATCGGTCGCCCCCCCGGCGGGCTCGTCGGCGGCGACGAGGATGCCGGCGTAGTCGAACCAGATCCGCCCGGCCAGGTGCACCCGCGGCGTGGCCCGGCGGCGGGCCGGGCGGGCGGGCCCGTCGCCGCCGCCGTCGTCGTCCGGTGGCTCGTCGCCGTCGTCGAGGCTGATGGCCGGCGAGTCGTCGAGCACGAGCTTGGGCCTGGGTGTTCCCGACTCGATCCGCCAGCCGGTCCAGCCCGGCAGCTCGAGCCGTGGCAGATCGGCCACGAGCGCCAGCCGGTCGATGACGCCGTCGACCTGCGCGCCCGAGAATTCGATCGGCCCGCGGCGTTCGAACTGATCCATCCAGCCGCCGGTGCCGGTGACGGCGAGCCGGGCGAGCCGATCCTCGAACACGATCAGACCCGACCGCAGGATGGCCCGCGGGGTCTTGAGATCCTTCCGCTCGCTGCCGCGGACGAGCATGCCGCGGAGCGTCGCCCGGGCGGGCCGCGGCAGCGGCTTGTCCTCGCCGGCCAGGTCGGCGAGGGTTTCGGGCCGGCTGCTGGCGACGTCGTCGGGCTCGAGCACGAGCGCGAACTCCCAGGGCCGCCCGCCATCCCAGACCAGCGGTACGACGAGGTCGGGGTTGCGCCGCGGCTCCGGCTGCAGGACGAGCCGGCCGGCCTCGCAGAGCATCGCGAGGTGGGTGGCGGCCGACTGCGGGCTCACGACCACGCGGCCGATGGACCTGCGCTCGAGCGGTTCGGCCAGGCCGGTCTCGCCCACCGCCGCGGCCCCCACGAGCTGGGCGACGAGCGACCGCTCCTGCGGATCGAGCTGGTCGATCTCCACCTGGCCGGGGCCGATCACGATCGGCTTGGGGCGGCCGGTGGCGTTGCTGGCCACGTCGAGCTGCATCCGCGCCGGCACGAGCACGGCCGCCCGCGCGTCGGCCGAGGCTGCGAGGTCGAGCATGAAGATCAGCGCGCCTGCGGCGCGGCGGCTGTCGCCGATCGTGACCATGCGGTCGCGGAGCGCCGGTTCGACGAGCCGGCGCCGCTCGTCGAGCTCGGTCGCCCAGGCGGGCTGTCGGCCCGAGCCCGCGCGGCCGCCGGCGAGGACGGGAGCCGGAGCGGGCGGGGCGGCCGTCCGGCCGGAGTGCCGCCTGGTGGCCGCCCTATCCTCATCGCTCGGATCATCTTCCGCGGCCGACGGGTCGTCGTCGGCGTCGGGCACTTCATCCTCATGGTCGTCGGCCGGCACGATGTCGAGCGCGAGCGGCGTGTGGTCGTGCAGATTCGAGAAGAGCCCGCGGCGATCGACCTCCAGCAGCACCGCGGCGAGCAGCGCGCACGGCTTGCCCGTGCGGCCGACGGGGGTGGTGGAGTGGCTTTCGAGCGACATGCCTCCCTTGCGCCGGGCCGAGAGTTCGAGCCGCACTTCCTGCGGCTCGCCGTCGGCGCCGTCGACGGTCGCGTGCACCTGCCCCACCCGCGGGCACCAGAC
>JBJTSM010000414.1:0-3224 GCA_046076685.1 Planctomycetia bacterium
CGAAACCCTGGTGGTCTGGGCCGGGGAATTCGGGCGCACCCCGATGAAGCAGGGCAACAAGGGGCCGGTGGGCCGCGATCACCACAACAAGGCCATGTCGATCTGGCTGGCCGGGGCGGGGGTGAAACCCGGCTTCGTCCTCGGAGCCACCGACGAACTTGGCTACGCCGCCGTCGACCGGGTCGTGACCGTGCACGATCTCCACGCCACGATGCTGGAGAGACTCGGGATCCGGCACGATGCCTTCAGCGTGAAGTTCCAGGGGCTCGACGCCAAGCTCACGGGCGTCGAGGGAGCGAAGGTTCTCGAGGACATCCTCGCCTGAGCCGCACCCGCCGGTCGCCGGCGGCGTGCGCGTGACGGGAAAGCCGAGCGGCCTGCGGCGGCGAAAATGGTTACGATGGGCGGCCCCTGCACGGGTGTCCGGAGTGAACCGGTGCAGCAGTCGTCGCCACGAGCCTCGAGGAAAACGATGGCCCCCGTCACCCTGGTCTGGTTTCGAAACGATCTCCGGCTCGACGACAATCCCGCCCTCGCCGCCGCCGCGGCCAGGGGTGGTGTCGTGCCGGTGTTCATCTGGGCGCCCGAGGAGGAGAAGCCCTGGGAGCCGGGGAGCGCCTCGCGGTGGTGGCTGCACCAGTCCCTCGGAAAACTTTCGGCACGGCTGGAAAAGGCCGGAGCGGCCCTCGTGATCCGGCGCGGGCCCTCGCTCGACACGCTGCGGTCGCTCGCCCGGGAATACTCCGCCACGCACGTCGTGTGGAATCGGCGGTATGAGCCGGCCGTGATCAAGCGCGATACGGCGATCAAGAAGGCCCTCACCGACGACGGGCTGGCCGTGGAGAGCTTCAACGGCAGCCTGCTCTTCGAGCCGATGCAGGTGGCCACGAAAGAGGGCAAGCCCTACCAGGTGTTCACGCCGTTCTGGCGGGCGCTGTTGGCCCGGGAGGAGCCGGCCACGGCCGCGGCCGCGCCGCGCAAGCTCCGGCCTGTCGAGGCGACCGGCCGGGCGGGCGGGAAGACGCTCGCCATCGATGCGCTCGGGCTCGAGCCGGCGATCGACTGGGCCGGCACGATGCGGAAGACATGGACGCCCGGCGAGGACGGGGCCCGGAAGCGGCTCGAGACCTTCCTCGCCCGCGGTGTCGCCACCTACGGCACGCAGCGTGACCGGCCCGACCGCGACGGCACCAGTGCCTTGAGCCCGCACCTGCATTTCGGCGAGATCTCGCCGCGGCGGATCTGGCACGCGGTCCGCGAGGCCGTCGGCGGCACGCCCGCAGCCAGGATCACGGGCAGCCCGGAGGTGTATCTGCGGGAGCTGGGCTGGCGGGAGTTCGCCAACCACCTGCTTTACCACTTTCCGCACACGGCCAACGCCCCGCTCCGGGCCGACTACGCCCGGTTTCCGTGGGCGAATGATCCCGTGGGGCTGCGGGCCTGGCAGCGGGGCCGCACCGGGTTTCCGATCGTCGACGCCGGCATGCGGCAGCTCTGGGCCACCGGCTGGATGCACAATCGGGTGCGGATGATCGTGGCCAGCTTCCTGGTGAAGGACCTCCGGGTGAGCTGGCTGGAAGGGGCGAAGTGGTTCTGGGACACGCTCGTCGACGCCGACCTGGCCGCCAACACGCTGGGCTGGCAGTGGGCCGCGGGCTGCGGCGCGGACGCGGCCCCTTATTTCCGGATCTTCAATCCGACGAGCCAGGCCGAGAAGTTCGACCCCGACGAGGCCTACGTGCGCACCTGGGCGGGCCTCGGGAAGGGCTACCCGGAGCCGATCGTGGATCACGCCGAGGCCCGCAAGCTCGCGCTTCAGGCGCTCAAGACGATCTCGACCGGCAAGAAATGACGCCGCCCGTGGTCTACTTCTGTTGCTTCTTTCCGAGTTCCGAGATCGCCGACCGCACCAGGCCGACGATCTTCTTCTGAGAAACCGGCTCCGATACCTTGTCGGCCGCCTTTTCGGCCTCTTTGAGAAGGGCCAGTGCCTGCTTGGTGTCCTTGGCGTCGCCGCCGACGCCTTTCGCATTGGCCACGGCGAGCAATGCGTAGGCCTTGTTCTCCGCGCGTTCGATGCTCTTCGCCGCGGCCTCCGCCTCCTCGAGGAGTTTTGCCGCGTCCTTCTGCTTGCCGGTCTGGGACAGCACGCTGGCCGCCGCCGCGAGGGCCTCCGCCTTCGGGCGGGGCTCCGTGAGGGCCTTGGCCGCCGTGAGCAGTTTGTCGACCACGTCGCTGGCGGCGTCGGCCAGTCCGCTTTTGGTGTAGGCGAGGGCGACCGCCGCGAGTGCGTCGGCGCGGAACCGCTCCTCGACCGTGTCCGCCGCGGCCTTGGCCTTGAGGAGCGTCTCCTTCGCCTCCTTGGAGTCGGTGTTGGACTTGTAGATCGCCCCGGCCTCGGCGAACAGCTTCGTCTTGCGGACCGCGTCTTCGATCGAGTCGATCATGCCGCAGGCCAACGCGAGGGCTTCGCGGGCCGGCTTGCGGTCGCCGATCTCGGCCAGGAAGCCGGCGAGCTCGATCAGCCGCGGCGCGAAGACGTTGGCCTCGCCCTCACCTTTCAGCTTCTCGAGCGCCTTGGCCGCAGTCTCCTTCGCGCCGGCCTCGGCGTTGGCCGCGAACTGCGCCTTGGCGACCTTTAGCAGCGCCGCCGCCTGGCGGTCGGGCGTCTTTTCCTTTTCGGCGTTCGCGAGCCGCTGCTCGATCGTCAAAGCGGGCTTCTTCTTCGAGCCGCAGCCCGTGGCCGGCGGCAGCACGGCGAGGCCCACGGCGAGAGCAAGAAGCAGGCGGGGCATGACAGCGTGGCGCATCGGCGGCGACTCCAAACGGCGGGACAGGGCGACTGGACAGGGGCGGCGAGACAAGGCGACGGGACGGGGGACTGCTTCGGCCGACGGCACCCGGGCGACGTCGGTGCGGGAGCCGATCAGAACTTCAGGCGGGCGCGTGACAGGCGGGCGTGGGCCTCCGCCATGAGGTCGTCTTCGGCGGCCTCGTCCTCGGCTTCGTAGGTGGCCGAGAACCGCAGGTACGCGCCGCAATCGTCCCACGGCACGGTCGAGATCGACAGGTCGTGGATGAGAAACTGGCTGGCATCCTGCGCCGTGGCGAAGACGCGGTCTCCCGCACCCTTGGGGCTCTTCGTGTAGAGAAAGTAGGTGCCGCCCGGCATGTCGCACTCGAATCCCACGGCCCGCAGCACGCCGACGAGCTTCTCGAGGCGG
>JBJTSM010000415.1:0-2786 GCA_046076685.1 Planctomycetia bacterium
CGATCTGCTCGCCCAGCCACATGAGGAAAATGGTGCCGGCCGTCATGGTCATCACCGCCACGAATTGCCAGACGAACGGCAGACGGCCGTCGACGAGAAAGCTCGACTGAATCAGCGAGGTGTCGCCGACCCGGGCCGATGACAGGAAGGCGACGTAGGCCCAGCTCTGCACGAGACAGATCAGGACGGTCGCATACCGCGTATACTCGTTGATTTTCTTGCGCCCGGCCTCGCCCTCCTTCGAGAGCCTTTCCAGCGGCGGCCATACCGTCGCGAGCAACTGGAAAATGATCGAGGCGGAGATGTAGGGCATGATGCCCAAACCGAAGATGGTGGCCTGCGACAGTTGGCTGGCAGAGAACACGGCGACCGTCCGCAGCAGGTCGCCAATTCCGCCCGATTCCTCCGCGAAGGCCGTCATCGCCTTGGGGTCGACGATCGGCAGAGGTACCTGCCACCCGACGCGGTAGATGGCAAGCAGCCCCAGGGTGAGCAGGATCTTCTGACGGAGTTCCGGGATCGTGAAGATGATGCGCAGCTTTTCGAGCACGGGAAAGGCTCCTCAACCGGAGGTGGGGGCTGTGATGGGGCTGTGGTGGATACGGACTGAACCGGGGGCCTTCCGGGCCGGCCGATGCGATACCCTACCCTGCCGCCGGCTTTTTCCGCGATGCCGCTTTCGTGGTGCGCTTGTTCTTCGCCACGGGTGCCGGGCCTGGGATCTCCGTCACCGTGCCGCCCGCGGCCAGAATTTTCTCGCGTGCCGAGGCGCTGAAGTGATGGGCGGTCACTTTCAGTGACTTGGCGATGGTGCCGTTTCCCAGGATCTTGACTTCGTCCCAGATTCCCTTGGCCAGACCGACCGCCCGCAGGCTTTCCGGCGACACTTCGCTGCCCGCCGCAAACCGCTCCTCGAGATCCTCGACGTTGACGTCCTTCACGATGCGGCCATGCCGGTTGTGGAAGCCCCGCTTGGGGATGCGGCGGATCAGGGGCGTGCCACCGCCTTCGAAGATCGCGGGGGCGCTCCAGCCTGCCAACTGCCCCTGCCCCTTGTTGCCACGGCCGGCCGTCCTGCCGCGTCCCGAGCCGGGACCGCGGCCGACCCGCAGCCGCTTGCGGTTCTTGTGGACACCCTTGTTCACGTCGTTGAGTTTCATGGTCTGCCTTCTCTATGTGCTGCTTTCCGCATGCCGCTCAGGAGAGCGTCACGCCCCGAAGTCGCTCGACATCGGCCTTGGTGCGAAGCTGCTTGAGCGCGTCGAGTGCGGCCTTCACGAGGTTTACCGGATTGGTGGATCCATGGGCCTTCGTGAGCACGTCGCGAATACCCGCCGACTCGCAGACGGCCCGGACCGCGGCGCCGGCGATGATGCCCGTACCCGGGCTGGCCGGCAGCATGATCACCTTGGCGGTGCCGCTGAAGCCCTCCACGCGATGCGGGATCGAGCCCGATTCGACAGGCACCTCGATCAGGTTCTTCATGCCGTCCTTGATGGCCTTCTCGACCGCGGGAGGCACCTCATTGGCCTTGCCGTAGCCACAGCCGACCTTGCCACGACCGTTGCCGACCACGACCAGGCCCGCGAAGCTGAATCTCCGGCCGCCTTTGACGACCGTGGCGCAGCGCCGCACCTTGACCACCTTCTCGGCAAATTCACCGCCGCGGGATTCGCCGCCGCGGGAATCCCTGTCTCGCGAATCTCTGTCTCTGCTGCCACCTGTGGACACGATTGGCTCTCTCGGTTGGAAGGCTGTGTGCTCGTAAAACGCCGATGGAAACTGGTTCAGAACTCCAGGCCGGCCGCACGGGCGGCTTCGGCCAACGCCGCCACACGGCCGTGGTAGCGGAACTCGCCCCTGTCAAAGCAGACCTTCTTGACGCCCGCGGCCTGGGCCCGCTCCGCGACCGTCCGACCGATCGCCGCGGCTGCGTCTTTGTTGCCGCCGAAACCGATGCCGGCACGCAGCTGCTTCTCCATGGTGCTGGCCGAGGCGAGCGTCCGCCCCGACGCATCGTCGATGATCTGGGCGTAGATGTGCTTGTGGGCGCGAAACACCGAAAGACGGGGGCGTTCCGCCGTGCCGCGGATGAACCGGCGCACGCGATGGCGGCGTCGGATGCGCTGGCGGAGAATCGTACGGGCGTGGTCCATGGCGGGTGTGGCTGGCTACGAGGGGTTGGGGGGCTGGATCGTGCGAGAAATTCCGAAACTGGACAAAACGTGTTACTTGGTGACGGCCTTGCCGGCCTTGCGGCGGACCTGCTCCGCCTCGTAGCGGATGCCCTTGCCCTTGTACGGCTCGGGCTTTCGCAGGGCACGCACTTCGGCGGCGAACTGACCGACGAGCTGCTTGTCGATGCCCTTGATGCTGATGTGGGTCTGGTCGGGGCAGGTCACGGTGAGACCGGCGGGGATCGGCACCTGCAGTTCGTTCGCGAAACCGACGCGGAGTTGCAGCACGTTCTTCTGGATGGCGGCCAGGTAGCCGACCCCGACGATCTCGAGCTTCTTCTCGTAGCCCTTGGACACACCTTCCACCATGTTGGCGGCGAGAGCCCGCGTCAGGCCATGGAGGCTTCGCGAGACGCGGTTGTCATCCGACCGCGTCACCGTCAGCGACGACGAGGCCTGATCCACGGCCACGGCGACCGCCGGGTGGACGCGGTGCTCGAGTTTGCCAGCTGTGCCCACCCCCGCGCCCATGCCAAACCCATGCCCGTCTCCCCTGGCCCAACAGCCCTTGGGTTTCAGAATAGGCCGGCGCCGGCTGCGTTTCTATAA
>JBJTSM010000416.1:0-3277 GCA_046076685.1 Planctomycetia bacterium
GGCAGCGTCACGCAGCCGCTGTGCTTCCAGTGGAGCTGCTGGAAGGGATGGGCCTGGAACACGTTCGAGCCCCTGCAGCACGGCTGCGGCGTGCCACACTGGCGGCCCCGCACGTTGCCATGCCAGGGAGGCTGCTGCCACGTCTGCTGCGGCTGGCCGCCGCGGCAGCCGCACTCGCCCGCCGGGGATTCCGTCACCATGACCGTTCCTCCGGCCTGGCCTCCATCGAATTGGGCGGCGGCCGCGGTCAGGCCCGACGAGGCGGCGACGACGGCAATGGCGACGATCAATTGGCGGACGACACGCACGGAACAGGCTCCAGGATGGCTCTCGAAGGAAACCCCACGATCCACGCAGACTGTTTCGTCCCGGACGGACTGTCCGGATGAGAGGCGGGGCAAACAGGTGGGAAGATGACGGCTGAAACAATCGTGCCACCGGCCGCTTGACACGGAAATGCCACGCAGTAGCATGTGCAAAAGCGTTGCATCTAGCCTGAGTCCCAGTCAGTCCAGAACTGCGGCGGCATGCTTCGCGTAGAACGCCCCGGAGCCCACAGGAGCCACTGACATGAAACTCTCCCGCACCGCCTTCACGTTGGTCGAACTCTTGGTCGTGATCGCTATCATCGGCACGCTCGTCGGCCTGCTCCTGCCGGCGGTCCAGGCCGCCCGCGAGGCCGCCCGGCGGACGCAGTGCATCAACAACCGCAAGCAGCTCGGGCTCGCCCTGCAGAATTTTCATGATGCCCGTAAGACGCTGCCCGAGGGCTGGCTGTGCAACACCGACAGTTCCGATCCGCACCACGCCGAGGAGGGCCGCGGCTGGGGCTGGGCGTCGCGGATCCTGCCCCACATGGAGGAGAACACGCTCTTCCAGACGCACATCCAGCCGCGGCTCGTCGCCACCACGGCGAACTCGATTTCGGATCTGGTCACGGCCAGTCCGGCGGCCGTGCAGACCGTCGTCCAGGGCTTTCTCTGCCCCTCCGATGCGGGCGCCGGCAAGCCGACGTTCAGACCGGGTCAGCCCAGTGGCGACGAGGAGGAAGACGATCACCATCCGGATGAAACGCCCGGTGGCGTTACCTACTCCAGGACGAACTACGTCGGCATGTTCGGCACGAACGAGTGGCACGCGGAACCGCCTGAACCCGCCGAGCCCTTCGCGGGCAACGGCATGTTCTTTGCCAACAGCCGGATGCCTTTCCGCCACGTGATCGACGGCCAGAGCAAGACGATCATGGCCGGTGAGCGCGACTCGCGGATCGGCGGCAGCCTCTGGATCGGCATGGTGGAAGACACGGTCGCCGCCCCGATCGCCCGTGTCGTCGCGCACGGCCATCATACGCCCAACGGCAATCCGGCCGAGCAGCACTTCGGCGACTTCTCGAGCCGCCACCAGGGCGGTGCCAACGTCGTCTTCGCCGACGGCCACTGCGAGTTCATCGCCGAAACTGTCCACGAGACCGTGTTCCAGAAACAGTGCACGCGAGCCGGCGGCGAGAACTGACGGCTCGGCAGTGGGGGCACTCGTTTTCGAGCGGTGATTCCGGGTAGGATGCTCGCAAGGCCTTCTGCACCTTGAAACGCATCCCGCTCGACTACGGCGCCGACGAACCCCTGCTCTTGGAGGTCCACGACGACGCGCTCGTAGCCGACTGTCGCGGCCCCGACGGCGTGACAGGAGCGGCGGCTGGGCGTCTCGTGACCGCGGCGATCGGCGATCCGCAGGAAGGCCCGCCCATCGAGTCGCACGTCGTGCCCGGGGATCGGTTGACGATCGGCCTCACCGGCGACGTGCCGCAGGCGGCGGAGGTGATCAGGGCCGTGACCGAACGGCTCATCGCGGCCGGCGCCGCCCCGGCCGACATCACCGTGCTGCATGGACCGTCGTTCGAAGGATCTCTGCTTTCGGGACGTGGAGGATCCCCCGCCGAGGGCATGGTCGAGTTTGATCCGGCAGACGATCTGCAGACCTCCTACGTGGCCGCCGACGAAGCCGGCCGGCCGATCCATCTGGCCCGGGCCCTCGTGGATGCCGACGTGGTCGTCGCCATCGGCGGCTGTGGCTGGGATGCCGCCTTCGGCGGACGTTCGCTCGAAGGCGAACTCTGGCCCACGTTTTCGCGGCGGTCGTGCCGCGAGGATCTCGTGCGATCTCTCGCCAGCCGGGGCAGGCTGGCGGTCGAGGCCTGGAAGACGAGCAACCACGAGGCGATCTGGCAGCTGGGAGTGTGTGCCAACCTCCGGATCGTCGGCGGCCGTGGCGATTCCCTGGCGGCCGCCGCGTTCGGCCTGCCCGACACGGCGGCCCGCGAGGCGCGGAAGCTCGCGGCAGGCTGGCGGCCGCGGGTGCCCGGGCCGGCGCTCCTTTCGATCACCTCGCTTTCGCATCCCAGCGGCGGGACGGCCATGCTCCTGCGGGCCGTGGCCGCCGCGGCCAGGGTGACGCATCCCGGCGGCACGATCTGCGTCGCCAGCAGGCTCGCCGAGGCGCCGGGGGTGATCTTCTCGCGGTGGCGGGAGGGGGCGCCGCTCGACGGCCTCGTACGCGAGGCATTGGCGACTCGAGACCAAGCGCTCATCACCGACGCCTACCAGACGCGGTTTTTCGCCCGGGCCCTCGGCGACCGGAGGCTCGTGCTGCTCTCGTGCCTGGACGAGGCCACGGTGGAGGAACTCGAACTCGGCTTCGCGGCGACCCCCGAGGTGGTGGAACGGCTCGCGCACCGGGCCGAGAGCGTGATCGTGCTCCACGAGGCCGACCGGATGCTCCCGCGAGTGACGTCCGGGTGATGGTTTTCCCGTCAACGGCGCGACGCGGCGAACACCGCGCGGTGGCGGAGTGCTTCGCGGCAAAGCGGGCCCCAATGTCGCGAATCGCGGCTGCCGGATGGAAAATCGCCGAGCACGAAATACTCGTCCGGACCGAGCCGCCACGCATCCTGGCCATCGGCCGCCGTTCGCCAGAGGACGTCGCGCCACGCAGCCACACGCTCGATCGCGGCATCGGCCTCCGTGCCGCCGAGCGGCACGCCGTTGCGGGCCAGGCCGAGGCCGAGATATCGCGGACCGTCATCGATCGGCCGACGGCTTTCCTCAGGCCAGGACCGGGCCACATCCCAGGCTGACGGCGGCCCGGGCGGCAGCGCCGATCGGTCGGCAGCCGTCCAGCGGGCGGAAGCGGCGAGCGGCCAGGCCGCCGCCACCAATTGGCCGTCGAGCCGACCGGCCACGATCGCGAAGCGGCCGCCGGTGTCGAAGCTCCAGGCCAC
>JBJTSM010000417.1:0-2125 GCA_046076685.1 Planctomycetia bacterium
CCCCAGTGGATCTGGAACTGCATCTGCACCGCATCGCCCCCCACGAGCGGCCGCACGGCCTTGAGCACCGACCAGGGCACGCGGTATTCGAACGTCGAGCCCTGGCCATCGGCATCCTTCACGAAGATGCCCTGCACGCCCTGAGGGTTGAGCACCGGGTCCTTGTAGTTGAGCGTGTAGGCTGCCTGATACCCCGCTTTGCCGTCGGTGGTGGAATGCCAGAGCGTGATGTTGTTGACGAACGCCTGCTCATCCTCCGGCATGCGGCCGCCCGTCATCGTCGAGGCCCGCGAGCGGATCGCGGGATTCGAGATGAAGCGGATCTGGATGGCGTCGGCATTCCAGGCCCAGCTCACGTCGCCTCCGAAGGCCGTCTGGTTCATGGGCGGCGTCGGATCCTTCCAGTGGCCGCCGATGTAGAGGGCATCTTTGTCGTACATCATCGCGGCGGTCATCGAGAGCGTGTCGCGGCTCTGCTCGTCGACGAACATGAAGATCTCGCCGGAGCGGTCCCAGTCGTCGAGCTTCCCGTCGATCACCACCTTGCCCGGTGCGGGCACGATGCGGATCTCGGTGTTGTCGGCCTTGTTTTACACGGCGCCGTAGGGAAACGCCGGCTGCGGGAAAAAGACCGCCGCACACAATCCGAGGCACACGAGGCGGGGGATGGTCGAGAGGCGCAGCATGGTTGGGCTCACTTGTATTCCGCCCGGCCCCACGTGGCCGCGCGTTCCCAGAGATAGATCCGCCGTGGCTCGGAGAGGTTGCGAACCTCGATCAATTGGTCACGCCACGCGAGGCCGGAGGCATCGCTGAAATGCACCTGCCACGCGGCGGCCAGCGTGTCGCCCGGCTGCGGCGGATCGTCGTCGCACCGCAGGAGCCGCCACGGGACCGCGTATTCGACCGTGTAGCCCCGGCCATCGGGAGCCATCGTGAAGTGGCCGCGATAGCCGCGCGGATTCACCACCCGCTCGACGGGCCGCATGCCGTAATCGATCGACAGGCAGGGCATTTCGGTGGCGGCGTGATACCAGAGCGTGAGGTGGGCCAGCCGTGGATTTTCGGCCGCGGTCCGCTCGTCGCTCGTCGGCACGAGCTTGCGTGAGGCGAAATAGAAGGAGGTATTGGCATCGACCGGCCAGCCGAGCAGGCGGTCGGTGGACAGCCGCAGCTGCACGCCGCCGCCGCGCCAGCCCAGATCGCCGTCGACCTGCGGATCGATGCCGCTCTTCATCGGTTCGGGATCGCGCACCCGGGCCGCGATGTAGAGATGCTCGGTGTCGTACATCATCCAGCCCTCGGCCTGATCGGGGCAGGCGGCGGTGCCGTCGCGGCTGCTCGCAAATCCAGCCACGGCCGGCCATTCGTCGAGCCCGCCGTCGATCGCGGGAGCCACGACCGCCCGCTCCACCACGATCGACTCGACCTTCGGCTCGCCGAAGTGCCGTCGCCGCTCGACGGCCTCACCAGGCGCCTTGTAGAGGTGGTCGAACTCGCGGCCGGCCGAGTCCGGGATGCGGCGGATGAACCGCCCTTCCTTGTAGGGAATAGCCTCCGGTCCATCGGCCGTCCGCGCGGAAAACCGGGCCGCCTCGCCCGACTCCAGCCGCTTGGGATACCAGGGCTTGTCGGCGTCGCGGCGGCTTGACGCGATCACGGCCCCGTCGAAGACCTGCACGTCGGTGACGAGCCCCGCGCCCACCTTCACCGCAAACTCCGTGCCGAGGTCGAGCACCTCGGTGGTCGCAGTGTCGAGCCGGAATCCGCTCATCCCCTTGGGTACGCGGACGACGGCGGAGCCCGCGTGCAGGAAGGCGCAGAGTTCGTCGCGCAGCTCGATTTCGCACGGCCCTTCGAGCAGGATCACGACGCCATTGCGAAGCGTGCACTCGACCGCGCCCCCTTGCAGGGCGAGCCGGCCCGCATCCAGCTTTTGCCCGACGACCGGGGGCGTGCCCGGATCGGCCACCATCGGAAAGAGCGTCTGCGTGACGCTCGCGAGCGCCGCAGGGGCGGACGCGGCAATGGTGTCGGCGGGCCTTCGGGGAGCAACGAACACGAGCGCCGCCAGAGTGCCCGCGATGACGAACAGGCCGGCCAGTCCGACGGCGGCCGCCGAGAG
>JBJTSM010000418.1:0-4932 GCA_046076685.1 Planctomycetia bacterium
CCGCGTCAACTCACCGACAAGCCGATCGACATCCGCCGTCGAGAGCACGCGGAACTCGGCCTCGTCGATGCTCCGCGGATCGACCCTGCCGATCGCCGTGACGATGATCTGCAAGGCCCCGGAGTAGAGCTGCACCGTCCCCTCGACCCGGACGAAATCCCCCTCGTCGAAGGCCTCGAAATCCTCGTCGGAGGCGTTCCACATGCGGCCGGTGATCGCGCCGCTGCGGTCGGCCAGTTCCACCTGGAGATAGAGCTGGCCGTGGCGATTGGGCCGCAGTTGCTTCCGCGTGGCGAGAAACACCTGATCGGTCTGGGCCCCGCCGACGAGTTCGGTGATGCGCTTGCGGCCCGAGCCGCCCCGGCGAACGAGCCCTTGCACGAACGGCACCCTGCTCGGCGATGCGTCGGCCGACGGCTGGGCGTCGCGGCCGTGAAACGGGGCGGTGGACATGGCTGGGATCCGGGGCGGTCAGTGATCAAGTCGGGAGCCGGAGTCTACCAGACGGGAAAAACTCCGGCGGCATTCCCCTGCGATGCCCGCCGGCACGACGAAAAGCTACAATCCGCGACCGCGCGGCCCAGCCGTCTTTGCCGAGCCGCCTTTCCTGCCACAGCACTTTGGAGCCCGTCATGCCCGACCATGCCATTTCGCCCACCCGCGGCCAGGACTACCCGGAGTGGTATCAGCAGGTCGTCCGTGCCGCCGACCTCGCGGAACAGTCGCCCGTGCGCGGCTGCATGGTGATCAAGCCGCATGGCTACGCCGTCTGGGAGCGGATGCAGGGCATCCTCGACCGCATGTTCAAGGCGACCGGCCACCAAAACGCCTACTTCCCGCTGTTCATCCCCCTGTCCTACCTCGAGCAGGAGGCGAAGCACGTCGAGGGCTTCGCCAAGGAATGCGCCGTCGTCACGCACCACCGGCTCGAACTCGGCCCCGACGGCAGGCTCATTCCCACGGGCAAACTCGAGGAGCCGCTCGTCGTGCGGCCCACGAGCGAGACGATCATCGGCGCGATGTATGCGAAGTGGGTGCAATCGTGGCGGGACCTGCCGGTGCTGATCAACCAGTGGGCCAACGTCGTCCGCTGGGAGATGCGGCCGCGGCTGTTCCTCAGGACCGCGGAGTTCCTCTGGCAGGAGGGGCACACGGCCCACGCCACCCGCGAGGAGGCGGTCGAGGAGACGCTGCGGATGCTCGACGTCTACACCACGTTCGCCGAGCGGGACCTCGCCATGCCGGTGGTCAAGGGCCCAAAGCCCTCCGGCGAGCGGTTTCCCGGCGCGGTCGACACGTTCTCGATCGAGGCGATGATGCAGGACGGCAAGGCCTTGCAGGCCGGCACCTCCCACTTTCTCGGCCAGAACTTCGCGCAGGCGCAGGGCATCAAGTTCGCCAACTCGAGCGGCGTGGAGGAATTCTGCTGGACGACGTCGTGGGGCGTATCGACGCGGCTGATCGGTGCCGTGATCATGACGCACGCCGACGACGACGGCCTGGCGCTCCCGCCGCGGATCGCCCCGACGCAGATCGTGCTCCTGCCGATTCACCGCACCGACGAGGAACGGGCGGCGGTGCTCGCCTGCTGCCGACGGCTCGAGGCCGAACTGGCCGGCACGCGGTTCGGCGACGAGCCCATCCGCGTGCGGATCGACGCCCGCGACATGCGTGGCGGCGACAAGGCCTGGCAGCACGTGAAGCAGGGGGTGCCACTCCGCGTGGAAATCGGGCCCCGCGATCTCGCGGCCGGGGCCGTGAGCGTGTCGCGCCGCGACCGCGGTCCGCGGGAGCGGGCGGCCATGCCGCTGGCGGAGTTCACGGCCAAGGCGGCGGGACTGCTCGACGAGATCCAGGCCGGGATGTTCGAGCGGGCGCGGGCGTTTCGCGAGCGGCACTCGGTGCGGCTGGGGAGCACGGCCGAGGTGGTGGAATTCTTCGAGCGGCCGGCGGAGAAGGGGAGCCCGGTGCAGGGCGGCTTCGCCCACGTCCACGTGGCCGACGACCCGGCCGTGACGGCGGTGTTCGATCCTTTGAAGGTGACGGTGCGGTGCATTCCGCTCGAGGGCAACGACGACCCGGGCACCTGCGTCGTCACGGGCCGGCCGGTCTCCGGCCGCAGCGTGCTGGCCCGTTCCTACTGACTGCACGCGAAACACGGCCATCCGGGCCGTTTTCGCTCGGGCGATTCACGCGAAACACGGCCATCCGGGCCGGTTCGCTACACTACTTGAGAGGCTGGGACCGTTCTTCAGAAGTGCGGGAGTGTCGGAGATGCGATTGCCAAGTGCTTGGTTCGTCACGGGGGTTGCCGCCTGCCTCGGGGCGGCGGTCGGCGGCGGGATCGTGATGCTGGAGGCGGCTTTGCGGCCCTGGCGGGCCGGCGATTTCACGGTCGCCAGCCGCCCGACGGGCCCAGCCGCGGTGGCGGAGGTTCCGGAAACGCAGTTCGCTTTTGGCACGGTCGGCGTCGGCGCGAAGGGCTTCCACGAGTTCGTCATCCGCAACGCCGGCGCGGCGCCGCTCGAGCTCACGAAGGGCGCCACCAGTTGCACCTGCACCGTCAGTGATTTCGAAGAGAAGGAAGGGGGCTCGACCGGCCCGAAGGTGGTGCCGCCGGGCGGGAGCACGAAGCTCAAGGTGCAGTGGCGGGGCAAGGGGGACGGCGGGCCGTTTCGGCAGCAGGCGAGCGTGCTGACCAACGATCCCGCGCGTCCGCAGATCGCGTTCGTGGTGGAGGGCACCGTGGTGCCGACCTACAAGGCCGTGCCCAACGTCATCACGCTCCCCAAGCTGTCGACCAGTTCGAGCGAACGGGCCACCGTCACGTTTTTCACGTTCGGACAGGAGCAGCCCACGGTCGAATCCGTCACCCCCGCGGAAGAGAAGACCGCCGCGTTCTACACGCTGCAGACGACGCCGCTCGAGCCCGCGGCGCTCACCGCGGAGACCGGAGCCACCGGTGGATTCCTCGTCACCGCCGACATCCTCCCTGGTCTTCCGATCGGTCCACTGCGGCAGACGATCAAGGTCGTCTTTCGGATGCCGGAGGAGGTGGTGGCGGAGATTCCCGTGGAGGGCTCCGTCGCGGGCGATCTGGCCCTGGCCGGCACGGCATGGGATTCCGCCCGCGAGGCGTTGCTCTTGGGGACGGTACCGAGTCGCTCGGGCACCCAGACGAACCTGTTCCTCACGGCAAAAGGCCCCCATCGGGCGGATGTGAAGCCGGTCGTTCGCGAGGTCGTCCCCGATTCCCTGCAGGTCGTCGTCGGCGAGGGCAAGCCGGTGGGCAGCGGCAACGTGATCCGCATTCCGCTCTCGATCACGATCCCGCCGGGCAGTTCGCCGGCGAACCACATCTGCTCGACCCAGGCCCCCGCCGGCAAGATTGTGCTCGACACGGGCCATCCCGACTCCCCCACGCTCACCATTCCCGTCTGCCTTGCGATCATCCCCTGACACGGCCACCACAAGAGCCTGCCAGCACGCGATTCCCACCATGAAACCCACCATCCTTGCCTCTCGCTTGATCACCCTTTGCGCCCTGGCTGCCTGTGGTCTGCCGCGACACGCCCGGGCCGAATCGCCGACGGTCGGGGATGCGGGTGTGAAGGCGGCCGCGACCGGCCTGCCGGACCGGGGCGAGGGCGTGGCGGACGGAGTCGTCGACACGTTTCGCGAACGCAACGGCAAGCTGTTCGAAGGCTGGGTGAAACCCCGGGCGGTCGTGATCGTGACGGGCGAACTCGACGGCTACATCGAGCCCTGCGGCTGCACCGGCAAGGAAAACCAGAAGGGCGGGCTGAGCCGCCGACGCAATCTTCTCAAGGCGGTCGCCGCCGCCGGCTGGCCCCTCGTCACGGTCGATCTCGGGGGACAGGTGAAGCGGTTCGGACGGCAGTCCGAGATCAAGTTCCAGTCGATCGCGGACGGACTGCGGACCATGGGCTACGCGGCCGTCGGCTTCGGCCCCGGCGACCTGCGGCTGCCGGCCGAGGAACTGGTGGCCGCCGTGGCGCCCGTGGGCGACCAGCCCACGCCGTTCGTGAACGCCAACGTCGGCCTGCTCGGTCTCGACGCCAACATCACGCCGCGGTTTCGGATCGTCGAGGCCGGCGGGCTCACGTTCGGCATCGCCTCGATTCTCGGCGACACGGAGGCCGGGCAGGTCCGCAACGACGCCATCGAGATCCTGCCGGCGGCGGACGGACTCGCGACGGCGGCCGCCGAACTCAAGAAGGCCGGCTGCGCGCACCAGATCCTGCTCTCCTGGGCGTCGCCCGAACAGACGAAGACCCTGGCGGCGCGTTTCCCCCAATTCGACATCGTCGTGACGGCCGGCGGCGCCGACGAACCCCCGGCGGAGTTGCCGCAGTTGCCGGGCGGAGCCCGGCTGATCGAACTGGGCCACAAGGGAATGTTCGCGGTGGCCCTGGCGTTCTTCGATGACACCGCCAAGCCCTTTCGTTCGCAACGGGTGCCGCTCGACGCGCGGTGGGGCGAGGCGGAAGACATGATCAAGCTGCTGGGCACCTACCAGGGCCAGCTCGAGTCGCTGGGCCTCGGGGGGCTGGGGATCGCGGCAGTGCGGCACCCCACCGGCCGGAGGTTCGCCGGCAGCGCCGCCTGCGCCGATTGCCACCGGCATGCCTACGACGTCTGGAAAGACACACCCCACGCCTCCGCCCTGGCCACGCTGGAGGAGCAGAAGCCACGCCGTGATGGAGACCCCGAGTGCCTCTCCTGCCACGTCGTGGGCTGGGCGCCGCAGCGGTTCGAACCCTTCGAAGGCGGCTTCGCCGGCATGAAGGTCACACCACCTGGCGCATCAAGGCTGCGAGAACTGCCACGGCCCCGCCGCGGCGCATGCCGCGGTCGAGCGGGGCGACGTGCGGGCGAGCGTGGCGGAACGGGACAAGCTCCGTGGCGAAG
>JBJTSM010000419.1:0-2136 GCA_046076685.1 Planctomycetia bacterium
ATCTTCGCCGCAAAAGGCCGGCCGGCCACGAACCCCCTGATCGTGCACGTGGCCGACGCCGCGATGGCCCGGTCGCTCGCCTCATCCTGGCCGTCGGCCGCGGAGCGGATTACCGCGCGGCTGTGGCCGGGCCCCGTCACCGTGATCGTACCGCGCGGCCCGCGGATTCCGGACGCCGTGACCGCGGGCGGCCCGACCGTCGCGTTGCGGTGCCCGGAGCATCCGCTCACGCGACGGCTGATCGCGATGCTCGGCAGGCCGCTGGCCGCCCCCAGCGCCAATCGCTCCACGCAGCTCTCACCGACGACGGCCGGCCACGTGCTCGAGGGCCTCGGCAACCGCATCGACCTGATCCTCGATGGCGGCCCGTGCGGCCGCGGCATCGAATCGACCGTGATCGACTGCACGACCGATCCTCCCCGCATCCTGCGGCCCGGCCCGATCGGCCGCGGCGAACTCGAAGCGGCGCTCGGCGGCCCGGTGCTCGACGCCGTGGCCGGCCACGCTTCCGCCGACGCGGGTGGCGAGGGGTCCGCCCCCGCGCGGTCACCCGGCCTGCTCGCCCGACACTATGCACCGAAGACTCCGCTCGAAGTGTCGGCGGATGCCACGACGCGGGTGACGGCCCTGCTCGAGGCGGGGAAGCGTGTCGCTTGGCTGACGGCGCGGACCGACGACCCGCAGGTGCGAGCCCTGGCCGCGTCGCGGGATCTGCTCGTGGTGCCGATGCCGGACGACCCGCCGGCCTTCGCCACCGCCCTCTACGCCACGCTCCACGCCATCGATCGCCGCGGTCTCGACACGATCATCGTCGACGAACCGCCCGCCACCGAACCGTGGCACGCCGTGGCCGACCGCCTCCGCCGCGCCGCCACCTCATCCCACAGCGCCACATGAGCGTCAGGCCGCGCCGAGGATCTCACGCAGGGCCGCGGCGATCTCGGGGTATTGAAACACGAATCCCGTGTCGAGCGCCACCCGCGGGATCACCCGCTGCGAGGCGAACAGCACCTTCGCGAACTCGCCGAACAGGAGCCGCAGCCCCAGATACGGAGCCGGCATGAAGGCGGGTCGGTGCAGCTGCCGGCCGAGGGCCTTGGTGAACTCGCTGTTTCGCACCGGGTGGGGCGCGACCGCGTTCATCGGGCCGCGGATCGACTCGTGCTCGGCGGCATGGAGATAGAGGCGGGCGAGATCGGCGACATGGATCCACGGCATCCACTGCCGGCCGTTGCCCAGCGGGCCGCCGGCTCCGAGCTTGAAGGGCGTGAGCATCTTGCCGAGCGCCCCGCCACCCGCACCGAGCACGATGCCCGTCCGAGCCGTGACCACCCGCACGCCATGCCGCTCGGCCGCCACCGCCTCGCGCTCCCATTCCACGCAGACTCGGGCGAGGAAATCGTCGGCCGGAGCGGTCGACTCGGTGAGTTCCTCGTCGCCGCGATCGCCGTAGTAGCCGACCGCCGACGCCGACACGAACACCCGCGGCTTGACCGCCGCCTGGGCGATGCCCGCGACGAGGTGCCGCGTGCCGACGACACGGCTGTCGCGAATCCGCGCCTTCTGCGCCGCCGTCCAGCGGCCCTCGGCCACCGATTCACCGGCCAGATGCAACACCACGTCGACCCCCTCGAAGGCCTCCGCGGGCGGCGGCCCCTGCATCGGATCCCACCGGTACAGGGGGCCGGCGAGCGGCCCCAGGGCGGCCCGCGCACGCTCCGGATTGCGGGAGAGCACGACGGGCGCGTCGAGCAGTCGCAACAGCCGTGGGCCCACGAAACCGGTGGCGCCCGTCACCAAAGCCTTCATTGTCATGCCCTCGAGAGTGCGGTTCGGTCAGCCTTCTTCAGGCGGGCGACGAAAAGTCGCCACGCGTCGCGGCGGAGAAAGTATAAACAGGTCGCCGCCGTGCCGACTTTCCGTCACCGACCCGCATCATAGACCTCACGCCTTGCCCGCCCACCCGCCCCGTCGGTCTTCGCCCGCCCGGTTTCTGCCGCGGGCCGGCCTGCGCCGCGATCTCTGGGTGACCACGGCCGACGCGGCGGCCTTCAGCCTGATGGTCGGCTGCGGCGAGACCTACCTTCCCGCCTTCGCCCTGGCCCTTGGACTGGGCCCCGTGGCCGCGGGCATGAT
>JBJTSM010000420.1:0-4118 GCA_046076685.1 Planctomycetia bacterium
CGTAGGTCGATTTCCAACAGTCTCGGGGAGTCGCCCGCCATGAGCATCCATCGAAGCCACTTCGCAAGCCACTTCGCAGCCCGCGTGCTCCCGAGCGTCGTCGCCGTCGGCCTTGTCGCGCTCGTCGTCTCACCCGGTGGCGGGATGGCCAGAGCCGCGGAGCCGCGGTCGGTCGAAGCCATCGCGAAGTCCGCCAGGGAATCGGTGGTGACCATCCGTTTCGCCGGTCGGCGGGCCGGCGACGAGGGGCTGGGCACCGGGTTCGTCGTCGGCGACGGCCTCGTCGCCACGAATCTCCACGTGATCGGCGAGGCCCGGCCGATCACCGTGGAACTCGCCGACGGCACCACGCACGACGCCACCGCCGTGCACGCGACCGACCGCGACGCCGATCTCGCCATCGTGCGGATCGCCGCCCGTGGGCTCGTGCCCCTGCCGCTGGCCGCGGCCGACACCGTCGTCGCCGGCCAGGAGGTCGTGGCGGTCGGCAATCCGCACGGCCTCGAGCGGAGCATCGTCGCGGGTCGCGTGTCGGCTCTCCGTGACCGCTCTGGCATCGGCATGATCCAGCTCGCTCTGCCGGTCGAGCCGGGCAACAGCGGCGGGCCGCTGCTCGACCTCGAAGGCCGGGTGCAGGGGATCGTGTCGATGAAGTCGCTCGTCACGCCGAACCTCGGATTCGCCGTGGCGGTCGACCGGCTCCGTGACCTGCTCGCACGGCCGAACCCCGTCGCGATCGACCGCTGGCTCACGATCGGGGCGATCGACGCCGCCAAGTGGACGGTGCTCGGCGGGGCGCGGTGGCGGCAGCGGGCCGGCCGGATCACGGTGAGCGGCACCGGCACGGGCTTCGGCGGCCGCTCGCTCTGCCTCGCCGCCGCGGAGCCGCCGGAGCTTCCCTTCGAGGCGGCCGTCTGGGTGAAGCTCGACGATGAGGCGGGGGCGGCGGGGCTTGCCTTCCTGGCCGATGGCGGCGACCGCCACTACGGGTTCTATCCGTCGGCGGGCCGGCTGCGGCTCACACGGTTCGACGGGCCCGACGTGAGAACATGGAACATCCTGGCCGAGCAGCCGAGCCCACGGTATCGACCCGGCGAGTGGAACCATCTGCGGGTGCGGGTGACGGCCGACGCCATCGCGTGCTTCGTGAACGACGAGCAGATCTTCACCACGGCCGACCGCGGTCTGGCCGCCGGACGCGTGGGCCTCGCCAAGTTCCGCGACACGGAGGCCGAGTTCCGCGGTTTCGCCGTGGGCCGCGACCTGCCGCGGGCCATGCCCCCGGCCGACGTGCTGGCCCGCATCGAGGAGGCGACGGCCACGCTGCCCGAAGATGGCCTGCCGGGCGACGATGTCGTCGACCTGTTGCGGGCCGAGGGGGCCGCCGCGCGGACGGGCCTTCTCGCCCGTGCGGCCGACCTCGAACGACAGGCGACGCGGCTCGAGACGCTTGCCGCGACCGTGCATGCGAGGCAGACGCTCGAAGAGCTCGGCGGCCTCGTGCATGGCGGGGGCGGCGAAGGGATCGATCTCTTTCATGCGGCGCTCCTGCTTGCGAGGCTCGACAACCCCGATCTCGACGTGGATGCCTCGCGCCGGGAGCTCGACCGGCTCGCCGCCGACATCCGCGGGCGGGGGCCGGAGGCCGCCGATGACGAGGCGGTGCTCGCCGTGCTCAACCGCGTGCTCTTCGACGAGCTTGGCTTCCACGGCAGCCGCGGCGACTACTACAACCGGGCCAACAGCTATGTCAACGAGGTGCTCGACGACCGCGAGGGCATCCCGATCTCGCTGGCCGTCGTCTACATGGAGCTCGCGCGGCGGCTCGGGCTGACCGTGGAAGGCGTGGGCTTCCCGGGGCATTTTCTCGTGCGGTTCACGCCCGGGACGGGAGAGCCCCGCTGGCTCGACGTCTTCGAGCGGGCGGCCGTGTGCACCCGCGACGAGCTCGCCGCGAAGCGGCGTGACGCGGGCGAGGAGCTCGGAGAGGCCGATCTGGCAGTCGTCGGGCCGCGGGCGATCCTGGCCCGGATGGCCAACAACCTCCTCGGCATCGCCCGTCGCGAGGGCCGGCAGGACGACGTGCTTCGCTACCTCGATGCGATCCTCACGGTGTCACCCGATTCCGGCGCCGACCGCGTGATGAGGATGGTGACGGCCGCGCGGCTCGGGCGGCGGGCCGCGGCGCTCGTCGACGCCCGCTGGCTCCTCGAGCACGAGCCGGAGGGGATCGATCTCGAACAGGTGCGTGGCTTCGTCGCCCGTCTCGAAGCCGGCGAGTGAGCGCGGCTCAGAGATGGCCGCGCATACGAAAGGAAAGTCGATCGCGGCTACGAGAGGAAGTCCGCCCGGCTGGTCACGGTTCGTCCCACGGGAGCCCGCGCTCGTAGCGGTCGCGTCGTTTCTCAAACTCCCCCCGCTGGCCGGCGTCATCGAGCAGGGGGATCGCCTCGCCGATCCGGCGGACCGCCTCCTCCGTGTCGCCGGACCGTGCGGCCGCCGCGGCGAGCGTGTCGAGGCTCTGCGGCTTCATGACCGGATCGGCACCCGCGAGCGTGAGGGCCTCCGTGGCGAGGGCCTTGGCCTGCCGTCCCGCGGCCGCGTCCGCCCCGGGCCGCGTCGCCAGATACCACGCCAGTGAATTGACGACGTCCCACCGCGAGATGCCCGCGACCTGCGGCGGCGGCGATGCCGCATAGAGCCGCTCCAGCCGTTCGAGCAGGGGCACGCATTCGGCGGGCCGGCCCGCGTCGGCCGCCTTCGTCTGCAGGCTCCAGAGCACGGTGGCCAGACGGCTCGGCTCCGCGGCGAGCGCCGCGGCGTAGCCCGCGCCGGCTGCGGCGAAATCGCCACGCTCTTCGAGGGCCGCCGCCTTGTCCAACGCCGCGGCCGGCTTGGGTGGCACGGGCATCGGCGCATCGGTCTGCGGCGGCGTGGTCGTGGTGGCCGCCGACGTGCCGGTGGCGGCCGGCTGCCGGGCAGGCGACGATGACGGCCGCCACGCAAAGGCCGCGTAGCCGCCGGCAAGCAGGATCGCCGCGCCGACGGCGAGCCCCGCGGCGAGCCGCTGCTTCCGCGGCCGCGCAACGCCCGCGATGCTTTCCTCGGCGACGCGGGCGGGCTCGACCGCCGCCGTGGGCGAAGCGGCGCCGGCCGCGGCCGTGGTCGCGGCGGCCTGCGTTTCCGCCCAGTCGGCGTCGGCAACGGACGGCCGAGGGCCGCCGAGTTGCGGCAGAGCATCGAGCCGGCTCGATTCACGGGCGCGGGGCACGCTCGACTGCAGCGCCCGGACGAACTCGGCGCAGGTCTGCCACCGCTTCGCCGGATCGACCTCGAGCGCCCTTGCGATCACGCGGGCCTCGGCGGGCGCGAGCGGCGACAGATCCATCCGCCCGTCCACCTTCGCCCGCAGGATCGAGATCGGCGTGAGTTCCGCGTAGGGCAACTGCCCGGTCCGCAGTTCGATGTAGCTGATGGCCAGGGAGTACTGGTCGGTCGTGGGGGACGGGTCGTACGGCGGTGAGACCATCTCCGGGGCCGCGTAGGCGAGGCTGGCCATCGTGTTTGACGTGGCCCGCACCTCGCCTTGGGCGCGGGCGAGGCCGAAGTCGCAGACCTGCACGACGTCCCCCACGAGCAGCATGTTCTGCGGCTTGATGTCGCAGTGCTGCACGGCCTTGGAATTCTCCGTCGAACGACGGCTGCTGCTGTTGAAGTGATCAAGCGCGAGCGCCGCCTGCTGCATCCACGGCAGCAGCTGCTCGGGCGGCAACGGCCGGCCGTCGTCGCGCTGGGATTCCCGCAGCCGGTCGTAGAGCGTCTGGTCGCCGAGCCCCATCGCCACGATCAGTTCGAGCGACTCGAGCCCGCCGGGGCCGGGGGCCGCGTCGGCGCCGCCGCTGGCGTTGGCCCGCTCGGCCGCGGCCGGTGCGACGGCGAGGATTCGTTTCTCGGCCTCGTGCAGTTCCGTCTCGGTGAGCACGCGGCCGTCGCTGGCCTTCAGCCAGACGCCGAAGAGCGGCACGATGTGGGCGTGGCGGATGTTCTTGATCGTCTGCAGGGCCCGGTATTCGCGGCCACCCTCCCGCCGCCCGAGGTTGGCGAGAATCTTGATGGCC
>JBJTSM010000421.1:0-6308 GCA_046076685.1 Planctomycetia bacterium
GTTCGAGCGGGGCGGCCGGGTGGCGGTTCGGGTGACGATCGGCCGGCCGGTTTCGCTTCCTTGCCCGTGAGGGAAATGTGCCCGGCGGACAGCCGGTGCCGATGGTCGTCGGATCGACAACGTACGAGAAAAACCTGACCCCCGTAGACCAGACACGAGGAGACATATCTTGGCTGAGATCACCGCCGCGGCAGTGATGGCCCTCCGCGACAAGACGGGCCTGCCCATGATGGAGTGCAAGAAGGCCCTGCAGGAGTGCGGTGGCAACACCGATCAGGCCGTCGATTGGCTGCGGAAGCAGGGCGTGAAGACGCAGGCCCTGCGTGCCGATCGCGAGACCTCCACCGGCCGCCTGGCGGTCTTCACCGATCTTTCCAAGGGCGTGGGAACGATGATCGAGCTGAAGTGCGAGAGCGCTCCCGTCGCCGGCAGCCCCGACTTCAAGGACTTTGTCAACGACATCGCCAAGACACTCGCGCTCGGGCCCGGCGCCAAGACGCCCGCCGACCTGCTCGCCCAGAAGAGCCAGGCCCATCCCGGCCGCACGCTCGGCGAACTGAAGGACGACCTCTTCAATCGCATGCGCGAGGTCTTCGAGCTCTCGCGTATCTGCCGGATCGACGCCCCGTGCGGCGGCTACGCCCACCACGACGGCTCCAAGGCGGCGCTCGTCGAAGTGGCCGGCAACACGAGTGGTGAGAAGGCGGCGGAGGTGGCCAAGGACGTGGCGATGCACGTGGTCGCCCTGGCGCCGCAGGCCGTCACCAAGGAGGAGCTCGATCCCACCGTCGTCGCCAAGGAGCGCGAGATCCTGAGCGACGCCGCCCGCAAGGAGGGCAAGCCCGAGAACATCATCGCCAAGATGATCGAGGGGCGGCTCCGCAATTTCTTCAGCCAGTGCGTGCTTCTCGAGCAGCCGTTCGTGAAGGACGACAAGCAGACCGTCGGGCAGTTGACGAGCGGCGCCGGGCTGCAGGTCAAGCGCATGGAAAACTGGCGGATCGGCGGCTGAGCCTGGCATCCCCCCCCCGGTCCGCTCCCATCACCATCATGGACGCCGGCCCCTACCGTCGCGTGCTCCTGAAACTGTCGGGCGAGAGCTTCGCCCGGCAGGGTGAACGCGGCATCTGCATGGAAGAGGTGCTGCACATCGCCCGGCAGGCGGTGCAGGCGGCCGCCCGTGGCACCGAACTGGCCATCGTGATCGGCGGCGGCAACATCCTGCGCGGCGGCTCGTTCACGGCCGGAAACACAGGCATCCAGGAGGCGACGGGCCACTCCATGGGCATGCTCGCCACGGTGATCAACGGGCTGGCCCTGCAGGACGCCATCGAGAGCCTGGGCGTGCAGACCAGGCTGATGACCGCCATCCGCATGGACGGCGTGGCCGAGCCCTACATCCGCCGGCGGGCCAAGCGGCACCTGGAGAAAGGGCGGATCATCATTCTCGCGGCCGGCACCGGCAGCCCGTTCGTGACCACCGACACGGCCGCCGCCCAGAGGGCGCTCGAACTGGAGGCCGACATCCTCATGAAGGCCACCCGCGTGGACGGGGTCTACTCCGACGACCCGGAGAAGAATCCCCACGCGATGCTCTACCGCGACCTCACCTACCAGCAGGTGCTCGAGCAGAACCTGCGGGTGATGGATGCCACCGCGATTTCCCAGTGCATGGAACACGCCATGCCGATCCTCGTCTTCAACTACCGGCGCGAGGGCAACATCGAGCGGGCCGTCTCGGGCGAACGCATCGGCACGCTGGTGGGGGCGAGACGCGAATGAGCCACGCGGCGGCCGATCAGCACCAGCACCACCACCACTATGCCTGGTGGCTGATCATGTGTCTGTGCGGCGTCGACTATTTCAGCACCCTGGGCTACCAGCCCTCGATCGCGTTCGAGGGGGCGGGCACGCTCGCGCCCGTCGCGACGCTGATCCTCGTGCTCGTGACCCTCCTGGGCGCCCTGCCCGTCTACCGTCACGTGGCGGGCGAGACGCCCGACGGCGTCGGCTCCATCGGCATGATCGAGCGGCTGTTTCACGGCTGGTGGAACAAGGTCGTGGTGCTCGTGCTCGTGGGCTTCGCGGCCACCGACTTCGTGATCACGAAGACCCTCTCCGCGGCCGACGCGGCGGCGCATCTCGTGAGCAACTCCTACTACGCCACGCACGTGCCCGCCTTTCTGCGGGGCGAGATGATCGTGACCTGCGGCCTGCTCGTGCTGCTCGGGGGGATGTTTCTCAAGGGCTTCAGCGAGGTCGTGGGCCTGGCGCTCGTGCTCGTGGTCGCCTACCTGGGGATGACGGCGATCGTGGTCGGGTCGGGGCTCTTCTACCTCGTCACGCACCCCACGCTGCTCCACCACTGGTTCGCGGAGATCTCGTCGGGCCGCTACCACCTCGAGCATGCGCCCATTTCCGGCAGCGGGACATGGGTGGCGCTCGGCATCGCGTGCATCGTGTTTCCGAAGCTGGCGCTCGGCATGAGCGGCTTCGAGACGGGCGTGCTGCAGATCCATCTCATGGAGGGCACGAAGGACGATCCCGACGACGCCGCCGCCCGGATCGCCAACACGCGGAGGCTGCTCTTCACCGCCGCCATGATCATGTCGGTGTTCCTCATCGGCTCGTCGCTCGTCACCGGCACCGACACGCTCATCCCCGCCGAGGAGCTCCGGCTCGAGCCGGTGAAGGGCAAGGCCATGGACCGGGCGCTGGCCTATCTGGCCCACGGCGAGAGCCCGCACCCGATCTGTCCGCTCTTCGGCCGCGTGTTCGGCACGGCCTACGACGTCAGCACGATCCTCATCCTCTGGTTCGCCGGCGCCTCGGCGATGGCGGGCCTGCTCAACATGGTGCCGCGGTACCTGCCGCGGTACGGCATGGCTCCCGAATGGGCGGCCGCCTACCGGCCGCTGGTCGTCGCCTTCACGGTGATCAACCTGCTCGTCACCTGGGCCTTCCGGGCCGACGTTTCCGCGCAGGGAGGCGCCTACGCCACCGGCGTGCTCGTGCTCATGACGAGTGCCGCCATCGCCACGCTCGTCGACATCGGGCACAGGCCCCTGCCGGCCGACGGGCGGGGCGTGCTCTGGCGCCGCGTCGCGCAGGCCTATTTCTTCCTGGTCTGCCTGGTGTTCGTCTACACCACGATCGCCAACATGATCGAGCGGCCCGACGGCATCATCATCGCGTCGATCTTCATCGGCTGTGTGCTGGCGATCTCGATCTTCTCGCGGCTCTGGCGGGCCGAGGAGCTGCGGCTCAAGGAATTCCGCTTCGCCGACGACGCAGCCCGGATGCTCTGGACCGACATCTGTCTCGACGGCACCTTCCAGGTGCTCGTGCCGCATCGTCCGGGGCAGCGGTCACTGGCGGAGAAGGAGGCCGAGATCCGCCGCAAGCACCGCATCCCGGCGGGCGTGCCGATCGTCTTCCTCGAGGTGCACTACGGCGACACGAGCGAATTCGAGAACGCGCCGATCATCGGGGTGCGGCAGGAGGGGGATTTCTTCGTGATCACGGCGCACGACTGCGTGTCGGTGTCGCACACCATCGCGCAGCTGGCGATGGAGATGACGAAAACCGGCTCGCCGCTCGACATCGTCTTCGGCTGGAGCAAAGGCAACCGCCTGAAGCTCGCGCTCGATTTCCTGCTGTTCGGCCGCGGCGACGTGCCGAACCGCGTGGTCGACCTGCTCGACGACGCGATCGCCGACCCCGACAAACGCCCCACCGTCATCGTGGGGTAGGCGGAGCCGCTGCCGCAGGGGGTCGCTTGCCTCCCGGATGGACATCCTGCCAGAATTGCGGGTTCCCGGCGACCGCGCCGGACGCGCGTGTCCCTTTGAGGAGAGAGAGCCCATGCCGGCCGATGACATTCTGCTCGACGCCGAGGAACGGATGGAGAAGGCGGTGGACGTGTTCCGCCACGCCCTCACCGGCATCCGCACGGGACGGGCCAATCCCGGCCTCGTCGACTCGCTGCGGGTGGAGGTCTACGGATCGCCCACGCCGATCAAGGCGCTCGCGAGCGTCGGCGCTCCCGAGCCCAACCAGATCGTCGTCCGCCCCTTCGATCCGGGCACCATCAAGGACATCGAGAAGGCGATCCAGGCCGCCGACCTCGGGCTCAATCCACAGAGCGACGGCCGGGTGATCCGCATCACCATTCCCGCCCTCTCCACCGACGTGCGGCGGAAGATGACCGCCCGGATCAAGGAGCTCGGCGAGGAGGCCCGTGTGGCCATCCGCAACGTCCGTCGCGACGCCAACAAGGCGGCCGACACCGAGAAGTCGGACGGCACCCTCACCGAGGACGATTGCGACTCGACGAAGGAGGAGGTCCAGGAACTGACGAAAAAGTATGAGGCCAAGGTGGGCGACCTCGCCAAGGCCAAGGAAGCCGAAGTGATGGAGCAGTGATCGGCGGACGCGTTTCCCTCACCCCGCGGGGCTGAAGCAGCATGGCCGATCTGTTCCGCGACGATCTCGTGCGCGATGCAGTGCCCGTGCGGGTCGACGGCGTCGTGAAACGCTACGGCAGCCGCACCGTGCTCGACGGCGTGTCGCTCGACGTCACGCCCGGCGTCACCGGGCTCGTGGGGCCCAACGGCGCCGGCAAGAGCACGCTCGTGCGATCCATTCTCGGCCTCGTGCGGCTGGCCGCGGGGAGCGTCCGCGTGTACGGCCTCGATCCCGCCCGCGAGCCGCGGCGGGTGCGGTCGCTCATCGGGGTGGTGCCCGAGGACGAGTGCTCCGTGCCGGGCCTCTCCGGCGTGGAGATGGTGCGGTATGCGGCCCGGCTCTGCGGGCTGCCCGGCACCGAGAGCCTGCGGCGGGCCCACGAGGTGCTCGATTGGTGCGACGCCGGGCAGGAACGGTACCGGCCGGTGGAAACGCTCTCGGTGGGCACGCGGCAGAAGGTGTCGTTCGCGGCGGCGCTCGTCCACGATCCACGCATGGTCATCCTCGACGAGCCGACCAACGGCCTCGATCCGCTCGAGCGGCGGGCGATGCTCGGCCGGCTCGTCACGCTCGCCCGCGACCACGGCAAGACCGTGCTCGTCTCCACGCACGTGCTCCCCGACGTGCAATCGATCTGCGACCGCGTGGTGGTGCTCGCCCGCGGCCGGGTGCGGCTCGTCGGTGCGATCGACGCACTCACCCGGCCCACGAGCCCCGTCCACCGGCTCGAGGGCGACGGCCCGCTCGACCAGCTCGCGCGGTTGCTCACCGCCCGCGGCCTGCCCGCGCGGCTGGCCGGCGAGAGTGCTTCCGGTGGTGACGGCCCGCTCCTGCTCGAGCCCCCGGGGCCCGAGCGGATCGGCCTCGTCTGGGCCAGCGCCCGCGACGCGGGGGTCGTGATCCGGTAGCTCGAGCCGGCCCATCGGCCGCTCGAGGAGGTCTTCGTCGAGACCTTGCGGGCCGCCGAGGTCGCCGACGCCGCGGGACGGGGGGTGGGCCATGCCGCTTCATGACGTGGGCTACAGGCCGTGGCAGGGGAACCGGCTCGGCCCCGGGTCGGCCATCGCCGTGATCGCGACCACGGGCATCCGGCTCGCCTGGACCAGCCGCTGGCTCCGCCGCATGGTCTTTTTCGCGTGGAGCCCCGCGCTCGTGTTCGCGACGAGTTTTTTTGCGTTCGAGCAGGCCATCGATGAGGGCCGGCTCGAGAACATGCGCGACGCGGCCCGCGTCGGCCGCAACCTCGACGGCGTGGGCATGCTCGGCACGGTGCTGGCCGACACGCTCGGCAGATCGCAGGGGCACGCGGCAGGCACCCGCCGGGTCGGGGGCGAAGGTGCGCAGCCCGTCGATCCAAAGGTCGACGTCGCCGACACCCGGCGGGTCGTCTGGTCGCGGCTGCTCCTGGCCTTCATGCGGGTGCCGCAGGCGGTGCTCCTGGCCGTGGTGATCGGGCTGGTCGCGCCGGCGCTCGTCTCGCGCGACCTGCGGGCGAAGGCATGGCTCGTCTACTTCACCCGGCCCGTCGGCCGGCTCGAATACATCCTCGGCAAGGCCGCCATCCTCACCGTGCTCGTCGGCGCGATCACGGTGCTGCCGGCGCTGGCGCTGTGGCTGATGGGTGTGCTCGTCAGCCCGAGCGTCTGGGTGGCGGTGGATACCTGGGACCTGCCGCTCAAGGCGGTCGTGGCGAGCGTCGCGCTGGCCGTGCCGACGGTGCTGCTCGCGCTCGCGTATTCGTCGGCCACGCCGGAGAGCCGGATCGCGAGCTTCGCCTGGTTCGCCACGTGGGCCGCCTGCTGGATCGCCCACTCGACGCTCACGACCGCCGACATGGTGGC
>JBJTSM010000422.1:0-3810 GCA_046076685.1 Planctomycetia bacterium
CCTCCAGCGCCTCCAGCGCCTCCCGCGATTACCAGCGGCAGCGGCAGATGACGCTGGGCGACCTGCTGCTCGAAAACAGGATCATCCTGTTGCAGGGGGAGATTTACGACTGCAACGCCAACGAATTGGTGATGAAGCTGCTCTACCTGCAGAGCGAAAACCGCCGCAAGGACATCCACTTCTACATCAACTCCCCGGGCGGCAGCGTGACGGCCACGATGGCCATCTACGACACGATGCAGATCCTTTCCTGCCCCGTCGCGACCTACTGCGTGGGGCTCGCCGCCAGCGGCGGCGCCGTGCTGCTCGCCGGCGGCGCCAAGGGCAAGCGGTTCGCCCTGCCGCACGCCAAGGTGATGATCCATCAGCCGTACGGCCAGGTCGGCGGCCAGGTCAGCGACATCGAGATCCAGGCCGACGAGATCATCAAGACCCGGGCGATCCTCAACGACATCCTCGCCCACCACACGGGCCAGCCGATCGACCGCATCGCCAAGGACACCGACCGCGACCGGTATCTCACCGCCACCGAGTCCAAGGAGTACGGCCTGGTCGACGAGGTGCTGACGAAGCCGCCGGTCGCCGAGGAGGAGTCCGGGAAGGACTGATCCCGCCTCTTCGTTCTCCCCCACCTTCCATCCGCCCCCTCACCGCCGAGAAGCAGCCCATGCCCCTGATCCCGTTCGTCATCGAAAAGAGCGGCCGCGAAGAGCGGGCGATGGACATCTACAGCCGCCTGCTCAAGGACCGCATCGTCTTCCTGGGCTCGCAGGTCAACGACGAAGTGGCCAACGCCATCGTCGCCCAGCTGCTCTTCCTGCAGTCCGACGATCCCAAGTCGGACATCCATCTCTACATCAACTCGCCCGGCGGCAGCGTGACGGCCGGCCTGGCCATCTACGACACCATGCAGTTCGTCACCTGCGACGTGGCGACCTACTGCATCGGCCAATGCGCCTCGATGGGCGCGGTGCTGCTCACGGCCGGCGCGAAGGGGAAGCGACGGGCCCTGCCCAACGCCCGCATCATGATCCACCAGCCCCTGGCCGGCATGGAGGGGACGGCGGAGGAGATCATGATCCACGCCAAGGAATTCAAGAACATCAAGCACAAGCTGAACGCCATCCTGCTCAAGCACACGGGCCATCCGCTCGAGAAGATCGAACAGGACACGGATCGCGACCGGTTCATGTCGGCGGAGGAAGCGCTCGAATACCGGCTCATTGACGAGGTGATCGACCGGATGCCGACCGGAAAGACGGCCGGCTGACCGGTTCTGGTGTCCCGTGAGGCGCAAGGAGGCGCGTCATGAAACGATTCATCGGCCTGACCGCGCCATCGATGGCGGTGGCGGCGCTGTTCGCCCCTCTGCTCGGCTGCAAGAGCGACCTGAGCCAGCAGCTGCTCGAACGCGAGCTGCGGATGCAGGAGGACCAGATCTACCAGCTCCAGGACGAGCTGCAGAACGCCAGCCACCAGCTCGACCGCACGGCGCGTGAAAACACGAGTCTCAAGCGGCAGCTGGGCTTCGCGGACGGCGATGCCGCCACGGGCGGCCGCCGCGGCCCCGCGGCGGCGGGCCCGGCCCCGGCGGCCGCCCCCAAGCCCCTGCTCGCGCCGCCGGCGATCGAAGTGCCGGGCGTCGGCTCACCCGCCGGCCAGGCGGCCCCCGCCCCGGCCACGCTGCCGCCACCGGAAGTCGTGGCGCCCCCCCGGCTCGACGGCGTGCCGCCGCTCCCCTCCGGACCGCGATTCCCGGGAGCCGCCGCCGAGCCGCCGGCGTCGGTCGTCCCGGTATCGGCCACCGAGCCCGTCGCGGGCGAACCGCCCGCCGGGGATGGGGCCAGGCAGGCCGGGGCCGCGTCGGGCCGGCCCCTCTCCCGCGAGGAGAGCCTTGCGGATGCCGGCCAGATCACGCACATCGTCATCAATCCGGCCCGCACGGAATGCTTCGACGGCAATGGCGACGGCGTGAGCGACGGCCTGGCCGTCGTCCTCGAACCCCGGGACGGCGACGAGCGGCTCGTGACCGCCGCCGGCGATCTGGTTCTCGCCGTCTTCGAGGCGAGCGGTCCACCGGGAGCGGCCCCCGTGGCCCGCTGGGAGATTCCCGCACAGGAGGCGCTCGCGCATTTCCGACGCACGTCGCGCAACCGCGGCCTGCACTTCGTGCTCCGCTGGCCCGGGGCTCCGCCCCAGGGGGATCACGTCCGGGTCCACGCGGTGCTCACCACGTTCGAAGCCGCTTCTTTCGAAACCGACTGCACGGTGGCCGTGCGCCGGTAGACCGGGATGGGCTGCCCGCGAGCCGCCTTACAGCCCCTTGTCCTCGAGGAAGTTCAGCAGGTCGGCGACGCGGTTGGAGTAGCCCCACTCGTTGTCGTACCAGCTGACCACCTTGACGAAATTGCCCAGGCCGATCGTGTCGACGGCCGAGAAGATCGAGCTGTGCGGATCGCCCTTGAGATCGGTCGACACCAGCTCCTTGTCGGTGTAGCGGAGGATGCCCTTGAGCGGCCCCTCGGCCGCCTTCTTCATCGCGGCGTTGATGTCGGCCGGCGCGGCCTCCTTGCCGAGGATCGCCGTGAAGTCGACGACGCTCACCGTGGAGACCGGCACGCGGAACGCCATGCCGGTGAACTTGCCCTGCAGCTCGGGGATCACGAGGCCCACGGCCTTCGCCGCCCCGGTGCTCGACGGGACGATGTTGAGCGCCGCCGCCCGCGCGTCGCGGAGATCCTTGGCGGCCGTGTCGACCGTCTTCTGGGAATTCGTGTAGGCGTGCACCGTGGTGAGGAGGCCGCGGTCGATGCCGAAGGTCTCGTGGAGCACCTTGGCCACGGGGGCCAGGCCGTTGGTCGTGCACGAGGCATTCGAGATCACGTGGTGCTTGGAGGGGTCGTAGACCTTGTCGTTGACGCCCAGCACGATCGTGAGGTCTTCGTTCTTGGCCGGAGCCGAGATCACCACCTTCTTCACGCTGCCCCGCTTGTGGGCGACCGCCTTGGTGGCGTCGGTGAAGAAGCCCGTGCTCTCCACCACCACCTGCACGTCCTGCGAACTCCAGTCGATCGCCCCCGGATCCTTCTCGGCGAAGACCTTGATCTTCTGGCCGTCGACGACCAGGTCGTTCCCCTCGTAGCCGACCTTCCCCTTGAAGGGGCCGTAGTTCGAGTCGAACTCGAGCAGGTGGGCGTTGGTCTTGGCGTCGGTGAGGTCGTTCAGGGCCACGACCTGGACGTCGCCCTTGAGGCCGTACTTCTCGTAGATGGCCCGGTAGGTGAGGCGACCGATGCGGCCGAAACCGTTGATGCCGACGCGAATGGACACGGCGAATCTCCTGAGGCGGGACGTCGAACAAAGGCCGGTCGCCGTCGGCAACGCTGCGGACGGGCGACGAATCGAAGCGGCGGCGGAATATACACCGCCCCGCCGCAGCCGCTCAATCGCCCCGCGGAAACCCCCGTTTTTCTCCACCGGCCGCCCGCAGCGGCTCCGGCAGCGGCTACCATGAGGCCATGGCCAATCCCGTCCTCGACCTCCGCGACGTCCGCAAGTCGTTCACCATGCCGGGCGGCGAGCGGGTGAACATCCTCGACATCCCCTCGTTCCAGCTCGCGGCCGACGAGCACTGCGCCCTGGAAGGCCGCAGCGGCTCCGGCAAGTCGACGCTGCTCAACGTCGTTTCCGGCATCATGCGGCCCGATGCCGGCCGGGTGATCATCGACGGCCTCGACCTCGCCCGGATGGACGAGGCCCGTCGCGACCGGGTGCGGGCCGACAAGCTGGGGCTCGTGTTCCAGCAGTTCA
>JBJTSM010000423.1:0-3453 GCA_046076685.1 Planctomycetia bacterium
GCCGACGAGGCGGGCGAGCTGCAGGGTGTAGAAGCCGTTGCCGCAGCCCATGTCGCAGAGCGTCTGACCGGGCCGGACCCCGAGGGCCTGGAGCATCGTGCGACAGTCCTCCTCCCGCTGCCGGCTCTCGCGGACGAGCCAGGGCGCACCCGTGAAATGCATCGTCTGGGCGATCTCGCGGCCCATGTGATGCGTCTGCGCCGGCGGGATCGGCACGGCGGGATCGACGTCGGCGTCGATCCGCATGGCGGGCGGCTGGGCCACGGCCACAGCCACCGGCAAAAGCACCGGTCCGACCAGGCACAGCGCGAGCAGAATGGAGAATCGCATCGTGCCCCGCAGTATACGCCCCGGCCGGCGGCCGGCGTCAGGCTGCGGTTCGCAGCAGCGGGGCCCCTGCCTCGTCGCAGAGGCTCATGATCGTGATCCCGCTCCGCCGGGCGAATGCGGCCAGGTCGTCCGGATCGACGAGGATGGTGCGGCCCGCCTCGATCGCGAGCACCGTGGCCCCTGCCGCCCGCAGCGACTCGAGCGTCCCGCGGCCGATCGTCGGCATGTCGAACCGCAGATCCTGCCGGGGCTTGGCGACCTTCACCACCACCATGCCCCCCGACGCGCACAGGCGGCCGGCGCGGCGGATGCACTCATCCGTCCCCTCGATCGCCTCGAGCGCCAAAGGCGCGCGGTTCTTCACCACCACCGTCTGGCCGATGTCGAGCCGGCCGAGCTCCTTGGCCAGCCGCCAGCCGAAGGCGACGTCGGCCTGCTCGGCGGCGGTGAGCGGCCGGCCGACGAGCACGCCCTCGGCGGCCAACAGCTCGGGCCCGAAATCGGTGGCGGGGCAGATCCTCACCCCCGCCGCATCGAAGGCGGCGGCGATGGCGGCCAGGAGCGAGTCGTCGCGGTTGTCCCGGCGCCGGCTGATGAAATGCGGCCAGAACGTCTTGAGCGCCTGCCAGTCGGGCAGATGCCGCAGCCAGGCATGGCGGCCGAAGAGCTTCGTCTTGTGGATCTTGCCGGCCATCGTCGCCCGCTTCACGCCGTGACGCCGGAAGAAGTCGATCGCGCCGCCGATCTGGGCGACGCCCACGTGCCCGTGCACGTCCGCCAGTGGCTCGAGCGCCGCATCGGCGTGGTCGCGGATGGAGAGGATCGCGGTGCGTCCGCCGCGGCGGCGGATCGCCTCGGCCACGGCCACGGGATACCGGCCCCAGCCGGCGAGGATGCCGATCGTCTCCCCCTCGAGACGCAGGGACGATGGTTCCGGATCACGAACGGAGACGGGATGCATGACGGAGTGCATGATGGACATGAGGAGTGAGGGGCCGCCGCGGCTCGGCGGCCTGAAGGCTCGTGTCAGGCGGCCTCGTGGCCGCGGCCACCCTGCGGCTGCGACCGCTCGATGGCCTCGACGCGGGCGGCGAGCTGCTTGAGATCCTTCCGCATCTCGGGCAGCTTGCTCATGGTCGCGAGCTGCAGCTTGCGGTCGCGGAGCTCGATCGCGGGCTCACCGAGCACCGTGATGCCAGGCGGCACGTCGTTCGACACGCCCGACCGGGCACCCAGCACGGCCTTGTCGCCGATGTGCACGTGGTCGCGCACGCCCACCTGCCCGGCCATCACCACCCAGTCGCCCGTGGTGGTGCTTCCCGCCACGCCCACCTGCGAGCAGATCATGTTGTGCCGGCCGAGCCGGCAGTTGTGGGCGATCATCACGAGGTTGTCGAGCTTCGTGCCGTTCCCGATCGAGGTGGCCCCGTAGGTGCCGCGATCGATCGTGGTACCGGCGCCGATCTCCACGTCGTCGCCGATCTCGACCCAGCCCAGCTGCGCCGAGAGGGCGTAGCCGCCGCCCACCACCTTGTAGCCGAACCCATAGGCACCGAGCACGGCGCCCGCATGGATCAGGCACCGCGCCCCGACCTGCGTGTTTTCATAGAGCACGGCGTTCGGGAACACGACCGTGCCGGCGCCGATCCGGCAGCCCGCCATGAGCTGGACGCCGGCATGGATCGTGGCGCCCGGTCCGATCTCCACGTCGGCGCCGACCACGGCGAAGGGGTGGATGTCGACGTCGGCTGCGAGGCGGGCGGTCGGGTCGACTGCGGCCTGCGGGCTCACGCCGACGCGGGCCGCGGCGCGGGGCGGCCGCAGCTTCGTGATCACCGCGGCGAACGCGGCATGCACGTCGGCCACCTCGATCGTGGGCCGGTCGAGCGGCCCCGAGCCCTGCGGCACGATCGCCGCGCAGGCGCGGCTCTTGGGCAGGAGGTGCAGCTTGTCGGGGGAGTCGATGAGCGTGACGTCGGTCGGCCCGGCGGTCTCGAGGGTGGAGGCACCCGCGATGGAGAGCCCGGGAGCTGCAAAGACGACCGTTCCCTGCACGTGAGCGGCGAGAGCATCGAGCGAAATGGACATCCAGACCTCCATGACGCCGGCCCGCTCGGGCCCCGGTCCGGGGAGCGCGGGCGCGGTCGGGGCGGGAGGGTAGGAGCCGTGGGGCCGCGATGCAAGACGGGCTCAAGCCCTGCCCGGCCTTACCCTACCGCGAGCATCGAATAGTCGACATACAAGGGGCTGTCCAGCGCCTCTCCCCATCCAAGCCCGAAGCGCCAGCGAGGGACCGGCTTTACGCCGGGCTCGGGCATCCTGCCCGACCGTGAACACAGCTCACGTCACGAGTTCGGGCTCGGTTTCGAGGTCGTCCTCGGTCTCGGCCGCCGTGGCCAGCGACCGGGGGGGCCAGAAGGCCACGAGCAGGAGCACGGCCGCGGCCAGCGACATGGCCGCCGGCACGAGGAAGAGCTGGCGGTAGTCGGTCGTGCCCCCCTGGGTGAGCCGCTCCTGGAGCGGGATGAAGAGCCACTTGGCGGCCAGGTCGCCAAGGCCCAGCACGAGCAGGTTGAAGAGGCTCTGGGCGCTCGACCGCACGTCCTTGGGAAACGCCGCGTCGATGAAGATGTAGAGCGTGGCGAAGAAGAAGGCGTAGCAGACGCCATGGAGCACCTGCACGGCGACGATCAACGCCTGGTTCTGCGGCATGAAGGCGAACACCGCGAACCGGGCCGCATGCCCGAGGATGCCGAGGATCATCGTCGTCTTCCAGCCGAGGCGGGCGAGCACGCCGCCGAGCACCGCCATGGTGAGGATCTCCGCCACCTGCCCGATGCTCATGACGGGCATGATCCATTGCTGGGCGATGCCGGCGGCGTTCTTGTCGCCGAGGAAATTTCCTGCCAGCAGGAAATACCCGTTGTGGATCACCGAGTCGATGAACGTCACCAGGAAGAGCACGAGGAGGAACGGCTTCGAGAGCAACGACGCGGCCTTGAGCCAGGCGAAGCCGCCCGAGCCGGCGGCCGCCCGCTTCGGCGGCGTATGCGGCAGGGTGAGGCTGTAGGCGGCCAGGCAGAGCGAGGCGATGCCCGCGACCACGAAGATGTTGGCCTTGGC
>JBJTSM010000424.1:0-2198 GCA_046076685.1 Planctomycetia bacterium
GTGGCCGACCGGTGCGGCGAAGTGGCCGACCGGGTGATCGCTTTGGCAGGCCTCGCCTTGGAGAGCGACCGGGCTCGTGCCTGGATGGGGCCGCCACCTGCGGAAGGAACGCTGTGACCCAGGTGCCGTCGTGTGCGGAAGTCCGCGCATTGGAACCGGTTTTCTCGCGTTAAATCCCGCTTGGTTCCGCTGCATGGGCCCCGCTACCATCCCCGGATGGTGTCCGCGAAGCCGATCCTTGTTCCTGCGACCGCTGCGGTCCTGATCGCGCTCGTCCTGATTCCGGCAACGTGGTCGGCCGGCTCGTTCGCCGCGGCGGACGAGGCTCCGTCCGACCGCCCCGTCACGATCAGGGTGACCTGGGGGGGTGGCAAGCCGCACGCCTGGTCGGGCTCGATCCGGCTGGTCACGGCCGACGGGCATCTCCGCCCGGCGGAGCGTCTCGACTGGCAGACCCTCTGTGCCGATGCCGATGCGGCGGCGACCGCCCATGCCAGCGGCGACACGATCGTCGTGCATGAGCCGACCCGCCGCAACGCCGACGGAGTGGAAGTGACGATTCCCCGCTGGCGTGACGCGAAGATCGCCGTGCGGCTCTTTGCCGACGGGGATGAGCAGGCGGCCTCGGTCGTCGAGGCGGATGTCGCCGACCTCGTGCTCGAACCACGCCAGCAGCCGCTCGATCGCGACGGCAATCGGCTGACGATCAAGGCCGCCCCGGGGGATGGGCTGCGGGTGGCATTCAGCTCCCGCGCCGCAGGACCCGGCGGCGAGAGCGGGTCGGCCCTGTTCCGCCCGGGCGAGATCGTGCGGCTGTTCGTCGACCCGCTTCTGCCGCGGCGGTCGCCGGGGGCGGGCATGGTGGAACTGCGGATGCGGCTCAAGGCCGCAGCCGAGCCGGAACCGCTCGTGGTGCAGTCGGTCGTGCTGGCGGAAGCCGCCGCGCCGGCCGGCGCTGGTGGCGAACCGCGGCTGCAGCCATATGAGCGGGTGTTTTTCGACGTGCCGTTGCCGGCGCGGGAGGCGGCCTACGACATCGAGTTCGAGGCGGTCGAGCGGGGCGGCCTGAGGTGGTCGCGGCCGATCGCGGCGCGGACGGTGCAGGTGGTGGCGGTGGCCGATGCCATGCCCGATGCGGGCGCCGCGGGCGATGAGCCGTGGAAAGTGGTCTACGAACTCGATCCGGGGAGCCCGCGGCTGCACGAGCGGCTGCGACGACTGCCCGGCGTCGGCATGTCGTACGTACCGATGCCGGCCATGCCGATGCCGTCGATGTCGCTCCCCAGCGTGGCCATGCCCAACGTGCCGCTGCCCAGCGTGCCCCTTCCGAACGTGCCCATGCCCAAGCTGCCGTCCGTACCGCTCCCGGCGGTGTCGTTGCCGTCGATGTCTTCGATGGTGCCGAAGCTGAGCGGGCTTCTGGCCACGGGCCACTCCACCGTCGAGGCACACGCCCTGGGGCCCATGCTGCGGCTGCCGCCCGCGCGATCCGCCACCGAGCCGGCCTGGGAGGGGATCGTGGTCGCCGGAGCGCAGCCGGGAGTGCCGCATCTGGTGGAGGTGGAGTTTCCGACCGACCAGCAGGCGATCGTCGGCGCGAGCGTGCTCGAGGCCGATGCCGCTGCCGCCACGGTCGAGGTCCGCTGGAGCGGGGGCTTCGAGTCCGCGGCTGTCGATCCAGGCGCGGCGGCGGCGCCGAAGCTCCGGCGTCATGCCTTCGTCTTCTGGCCCACCACCCGCAATCCGCTGATCCTGCTCTCCAATCCCTCGTCGCAGCGACCGGCGGTGTTCGGCCGCGTGCGGGTGTCGGCGGGGCCGGCGCGGCTGCCGCCGCGACCGCTCGGCGGCGCCGGCGGAAGCCTGACGGCGGCCATCGGTCCCGGTCGCCGCGTGCACGCCTTTCTCCCCGCCCCCGATTTCTCCATGTTCGGCGCGGTCGAGCGGGCGGCGGCCGGCTCGGGCCGGTCGTTCGCCGACTGGAAGACGTTTCTCTCCGGCGGCACCCATGCGGCGGAGTGGTTTCGGTCGCAGGGTGCCCAGGGCGCGATGGTGGTCGTCTACCGCGACGGCGCCGCGGCCTGGCCGTCACGGCTGACACGGGGAGCGCCGCGGTGGGATAGCGGCGCCGCCGCCGACGCGGGCCTCGATCCGGTCCGCAAGGATCTCCTCGGCCTGCTCTGCCGCATCCACGACCGGGA
>JBJTSM010000425.1:0-2416 GCA_046076685.1 Planctomycetia bacterium
GCTGGAGGAGCTTGGCGGTCGCGCCCGGCGATCGGCCGGCGAGCATCGCGCCCAGGTCGCCGCGGCCCTCGGCGATCTCGCGGTTCATGAGCCGATCCTTGAGGAAGTCGAAGCCAAACTCACCGGCCGTGCCGTACGTGACGTCGCAGGCATAGGCCTTGCGCCGCTCGTCGAAATCCTGCTGCGACTGGATGATGCCCACCCGCAGGCCGAGCGCCTCGTAGATCGGCATCATCCACTCGGCGTCGCGTTTGGCGAGGTAGTCGTTCACCGTGGCGAGATGGGCGCCGCGACCGAACAGCGAGTAGAGCACGAGGGGAAGCGTGGCGACGAGCGTCTTGCCTTCGCCGGTCTGCATCTCGACGATCGCGCCGTGCACCAGCGCGACGCCCGCCAGGAGTTGCACGTCGTAGTGCCGCATGCCGAGTCGCCGACGGCCCGCCTCCCGCGTGGCCGCGAAGCTCTCGATCAGGAGCGAGTCGACCGGCTCGCCGGCGCGGGCACGGTAGGAGAGCGAACGGCCGAGTCGCTTGAGGGCGAGGTCGTTCATGCCCTCCATCTCGGTGGCGAGTTCGTCGATGCGGGAGACGAGCTGCCACGTCGTGGCATTGATGGCCGGCCGCGTGCCGATGCCGAGTCGGGGGGCGATGTCTGCCAGCCAGTCGAACATGAATCGTCGCGCTTTCGCCGGATGAAGCCGTCCACGGGACCTGCGGGCTTCAGTATCGGCGTCCCCCCCGGGATGGGCAAGGCTCGGGTGGATAACCGATCGGTTCGCCGGCGGGGGGCGGTCAGTATCGGGCCGGCTGGACCGGGACGGCGCGTGCCGGGGGCATGCTGCTCGTGTTCGAGAAGGGCCACCAGTTGCCGTTGGCGGTCTGCTGCTGCGGGCCCGCGGGCATCTGCGGCATGGCCTGTTGCATCTGGGTGTTCATCTGCTGCTGGGCGCTTTGCATGCCCTGCTGGAACTGGTTGTTCAACTGCTGGGCCTGATTGTTGAAGCCCTGCTGGTACTGGTTCATCGTGTTCTGCATCTGGTTGTTGAACTGCTGCTGTTGCGAGTTCAACGCCTGCTGGGCCTGGTTGGCGTACTGCTGCGGCTGTGCCTGCAACTGGTTGGCATACTGCTGGGCCTGGTTGGTGACGCTCTGCTGATACTGGTTGGCCTGGTTCGCCAGCTGGTTTCCATACTGCTGCATGCTCGGGGCCTGGCCGGTCTGCTGCGGGATCATCGACGGGGCGGCGGCGTTGCCCGACTGGGCCCAGCTCCAGGTGTTGTTGGCCGGCGCAGCCGGTTGCGCGACGCTCTGCCAGCTCGTGGCCGGTCCGGGCATCGGCGCGGTGGCGGGGGCGGCTGGGTAGCCGACCGCCTGCGGGGGGGCGGCGTAGCTGCCGTAGGTGGCCGGCTGTCCGATCATGCCCGTCGCCGGTGGTGCGACGGTGCTGCCGTACACGGGGGCCGCCGTCTGGGGCGGGGTCTGGCAGCCGGCGAGTCCCAAAAGCGCGACGGCCGCGAGGGCCGCGGTGGCCAGACAGAGATACGAGCCGTGGTCGCCGAACCGGTTTTCGCCCCGGCTGGAGGGGGAGTCAGGCCGTGCACACCGGGATGCGGAGCGGCAGTCTGAAGATGGAAACACGGCTCATTCTCCGCAGGCTGACGGCCAGAAAACAGGCCATCGGGCTGGACATGACGATTCGGGGTGGCTTCCTGGGCCGGACCGGGCCGGGCATGGTCGGGCGGGGAGAATAGCGAGTCTCGCGCATGGGTCCAGACCAGTTGCGGGGGCATCCGATTTTGGTGTAGCACCGGCGTCGGGTTTCCCGACTCATCGCTACGGTTATCCCGGCTGCGTCCCAGTCGTCCCGTCCCCCCGACCCCCCGCCCCTTGCCTCCCCACGAGCCCGCACCATGAAGCCAGACGGAGACTTCTCCCCGGCGGAATCGGCTGCGGCTTCCCTCGGCCTGGCCGAGGAACTGCGGCAGGAGGCGGTGCGGCTCGGTTTTTCCAGGATCGGCATCGCCCCGGCGGAGCCGCCGCCGCGGCAGGAACTGGTGCATCGCTGGCTCGATCAGGGGTTTGCCGGGGTGATGCGGCCGTGGTTCGAGCGGCAGATGCCGCTGCGGGCCGATCCGGCGACGCTGCTCTCCGGCGTGCGGAGCGTGGTCATGCTCGCCACGGACCATGCGGCCTCGCCCGATACGGATGCGGGAGCCGCCGGGGCAGGGCGGGGCCGCGTGGCCCGCTATGCCTGGGGCGACGACTACCACGACCTGCTCCGCGGCCGGGTCAACCTGCTCGGAGCCTGGCTCGAAGCCCGCGTGCCGGGGTGTCGCACCCGCGGCGTCGTCGATTCGGCTCCGCTGGCCGAGCGGGAGTTCGCCTGGCTGGCGGGCCTCGGCTGGTTCGGCAAGAAC
>JBJTSM010000426.1:0-2612 GCA_046076685.1 Planctomycetia bacterium
CCACTTGAAGCTGCCGTCCGGATTCTTCGGCCAGGTCGCCTTCTCCTCGTCGGTCTGCGGGTTGAACCCGGCGGCGTGGTTCGTGTCCACATAAAGGAGCGTGCAGCCCCAGCGATTCTTCGCGTAGGCCACCTTGTCGCCGAGGATGTCGGCCGGGCTGCGGGTCTGGTGCGGGGTGTTGTGGAAGAAGGCGTAGGGCGTCGTGGCATTGGGGTTCTCCCCCTTGAGCCATGGGCTCGTGGCGAGTTCGCCGACCTCGATCACCGAAGGCCGCAGGCAGACTCCCACCTTGAACCCGGCATCGCGAAACTTCTTGAAAAACTCGTCGGCCACCGCATCGGCCTCGGGGCACATGTATTCGATCATGTGCGGATCACCCACATACTTGATCGCCGGCGGCGTGTTGCCCTCGATGTTCCAGACGATCATGCCCTGCGCGTCGATCTTCTTCATCTGGGCGATCAAAGAGTCGGCGTGGTCGAGCATCCGCTTCCGCACCTCCTCGGCCTTCGGGCCAGCCGCCGGCCGCGTGAGTTCCAGACTCTCGGGCTCGTGGTAAGGGGAGATGATCGCCCACCATCGTGGGCACGATCGGCCGTCGATCCGGCCAGGAAAACCTCATCGGGTGCGCCTTGCCATACGCCTCGAGCGCCTCCCTGGCCGGCGCCAGCGGATCGGCGGCATCGCCAAACCGCAGCCAGACGGTGGAGGTGTCGCTGCCGCCGGGCGGGATCGGCCGCGAGGAGTAGCGATCGTGATAGAGCAGCCGGTCGCCGCCCATGCTCAGCTTCAGCCACCAGGTCTCCCCCTTGGCGGCCCGCTCCTCCTCCTGCTTCCGCAGTGCCAGATCCATCGCCACCGGATCGTTGACGGCATAGCCGGTGAGTTTCTGTTTCCGCTCCCAGGGGGCGAGCCAGGTGTCGGTCTGCCAGCTGAGCGAGAGGTGTTTCGTGGTCTCGGGCGTGGTGGCGACGATCGCCCGCGAAAACTCTCCCTCGCCCTTTCGCCAAGTCACCAGCGGCAGGGCCACCGGGCCGCTGAGCGTGTTGCCGGAGTGGGCCGGAATCAACTGGCCGAAATACACCGCCTCGTTCGTCAGCGCGTGGCCGGTGTCGCCCGGGAGCTTCAGCGTGAAGAGCACCTGCTCGAACTCGCAGAGCGTCTTCGCCGACGTGTTCCGCACGGTCACGTCGATATCCATGCCGCCGCGAACGGGCCGATACACCCGCTCCACCTCGCCCCAGTCGAACGTCTCGATGAAGCGGTTGTCCTTCGGTTCGAATCGGGGCTTCTTCCGCCACACGAAGTCGGAATCGACCATCGGCCAGAGTTTTTCACTCGCGCCCCACCGCGGCACCGTGGCGGCCGGGTCGCGAAACCGCACGTAACAGGCGAAGTCGGGGCGGAACTGGTTGATCGGCCTATTCGGCTGGCTGATCAGCTTGCCATCGAGCTTGAGCACGGGGCCGTCCGTGGGAGTGACCCGCACGTGCACATCGGGGTCCGCAGCCAGGCTCCACGAGCCAAGCCCGAGCCACGCCGCCGCGGCGATCAATCCCGTGCGAACCATCTGCGTTCTCTCCAGAAGTTCAATGAATGCTCTCCCGTGAGTATGCCGCGGAACGCGGCCTCCCAACACGGGCCGAATGTCCGGTGCCGGGGTGCGGATTCCGCATGCTGAGAAGCCCGCGGCGCGAGCCAAGGGAGTGGGGGTGGCCGTGCGGTGATGGCGAGCGGATTCCCTTTGCGTGCGTATCGGGCTTCTCAGCAGAACGGGCTTCTCGGCGACCGCGTGCGTCTCGTTCATTCCCGCAGGCGGTCGTAGAAGGCTCGGGGCGAGAGAATATCGACTCCCGCAAACCTGCCGATGGCCAGAAGTTCCTGATCCCCGGAGACGATGCAGGCGGCCGCACCGGCGATCGCCGTGCCCAGGATGGGGAGGTCGTCCTTGTCGCGGAGCGTATCGCGGGGCACCACCGCCGGCTCCACCAGCTCACTGTTGGATCGCAGAAATCTGACAACGGCCGCGGTCTGCGTCTTGGTCGCCTTGAACTTGCCGCGATAGTGTCGGACCACTTCCTCGAGGATGTGTTCCGAAACGATGACGACGTGGTCGCGATAGACCAGGGTCAGCAAGGCCTCGCAGAGTCCATGTGTGGCGAGGCCGGCCAGCAGCACGTTGGTGTCGAGGACGACCCTCACGAAATCGCCTTGAACACATCCTCGTCGGTGACGAAGCCTCGGGCTTCGGCGAGCGGCATGGTCATCCTGCGGACGGCGGCCAGCTGTTCGGTCGCGAGGTAGCGACGGAGCGACTCGCGAACGAGTTCGCTCGACGAGCGGTGCGTGCGGCGGCTCAGGGCATCGAGCTGACGCTTCAGGGCCGGGGGAATGCGAACATTGAGTGTCGAATCCATGTATCGCAGTGTATTACACGCACACGGGCGGGGGCAACCGGGCGGCGCGCCCGTGCATTGAACCACCGGCACCGGCCATTCGAGCGTAAGCATGCGTGCGGCCCGACGGATGCGGGGTGACGTCGGATCGATGATCGGGTAGAAAACGGGGTCTCCGCATTCCTCACGCCCCCCCCTGCCCCGAAGGCCCGCCTC
>JBJTSM010000427.1:0-12942 GCA_046076685.1 Planctomycetia bacterium
CGGCGAAACGGGCCGCGCATCGCTGCAGGGAATCAGCTTCCGGGCCGCGCTGCGAGGCATGTTTCGCGCTGCGCTCGAGCGGTTGACGGCCGACGGAGTCGTGGCCATCGCGGCCGACGAACTCCCGGGCCTCGTCGACCAGGTACGCGAGACGGCCGACCCGAAGTTCGGCGACTACTCCGGCACCATGGCGATGGCGCTGGCCAAGCGGGCCGGGCTGAAGCCCCGCGACGTCGCCGTCGAGATCATCCGGCGGCTCGACGTGGGCGACCTGTTCGAGCCCCCCTCGGATCCGGTCGGCCCGGGTTTCATCAACCTCCGCGTGCGGCCGGATGCGCTCGCCCGGGCGGTGGTCGCGGCGCTCGCAGACCCGCGACTGGGGGTCGCTCCGGTCGCCGAGCCCGACACGATCGTCATCGACTACGGCGGCCCGAACGTCGCCAAGCCGATGCACGTGGGGCACATCCGTTCGACCGTGATCGGCGACGCCCTCGCGAGGATTCTGCGGTTTCGCGGTCACTCCGTGATCACCGACGACCACCTCGGCGACTGGGGCACCCAGTTCGGCATGATCCTCTGGGGCTGGAAGCATTGTCGTGACGATTCCCGCTTCGCCGCCGACCCGACCGCGGAACTGGGCCGCCTCTACCGGCTCGTGCGGAAGGTGGCCGACGCGAAGCCCGAGGAGCTCGCCCGCGATCCGGAGGCGGCCGCGCTCGCGGCCCGCTATCCCGACGCCGGCCGGGAGGTGCTCGCCGAGACGGCGAAGCTCCACGAGGGGGATCCTGAAAACCGGGCGCTCTGGGAGCGGTTCATGCCCTTCTGCCGGGCCGAGATCGACCGCATCTTCGCCCGGCTGCATGTCTCGTTCGACCACGCCCTCGGCGAGAGTTTCTACCAGCCGATGCTGGCGGGGGTGGTCGCGGAGCTGATGGCCGATCCGGCCGTGCGGGCCCGGGAAAGCCGCGGGGCGATCGGCGTGTTTCTGAAAGGCGACGACGAGCCCCCCTTCCTCATCCGCAAGGCCGACGGGGCGTTTCTCTACGCCACGACCGACCTCGCCACGCTCCAGTGGCGGATGGAGCACTGGAAGCCTGATCGCATCCTCTACGTGGTCGACAGCCGGCAGGGCCCGCATTTCGAGCAGCTGTTCGCCACGGCGAGGCTCTGGGGCTGCGGCGATCGCCCCCGGATCGCCGACGTGCAGCTCGTGCACGTCGCGTTCGGCACCGTGCTCGGCGAGGACGGCAAGCCGTTCAAGACGCGGGCCGGCGACACCGTCGGCCTGGAGGCGTTGCTCGACGAGGGCGTGGAGCGGGCGGCCCGTGTCGCCGCGGCGGGCGACGAGTCGCGTGTCGCCGCGGCGGGCGACGAGTCGCAGCCCGCCGGTGTGGACGCGGCGGAACGGCGGCATGTCGCCGAAATCGTCGGCATCGGGGCGATCAAGTACGCCGACCTCTCGCAGAACCGCACCACGGACTACGTCTTCAGTTTCGACAAGATGCTGCAGCTCACCGGGAACACCGCGGCCTACATGCAATACGCCGTGGCCCGGGTCGAGGGAATTTTCTCGAAGGGCGGGCTCGACCGGGACGCGCTGCGGCGGGCGGTGCAGGGAGTGTCGCTCGCGACCCCGCAGGAGCGGGCCCTGGCGCTCGAGCTGTTGCGTTTCGGCGAGGCGCTCGAAGACGTCGAGGCCGATTATCGCCCCAACGTGCTGACGGCCTGGCTCTATGAACTCGCCGGCTGCTATTCGACCTTCTACGACGCCCTGCCGGTGCTCAAGGCCGAGGGGGAGGAGCGGACGAGCCGCCTGGCCCTCTGCGATCTCACCGGCCGGATTCTCCGCCAGGGCCTCGAACTGCTCGGCATCGGCACGGTCGACAAGATGTAGGGAGACAGCGGCATGAGCCGGCGGCTCGACACGATTCGCAACATCGGGATCATCGCCCACATCGACGCGGGGAAGACGACGCTCACCGAGCGGCTGCTGTTTTTCACGAAGACGAGCCACCGGCTCGGCGACGTGGACCGCGGCACCACTATCACCGATTTCGACCCCGAGGAGCAGGAACGGGGCATCACGATCTATTCCGCCGCGGTGACGTTTCGCTGGCAGGACGTGACGGTCAACCTGATCGACACGCCGGGGCACGTCGATTTCACCGCCGAGGTGGAGCGGAGCCTGCGGGTGCTCGACGGCGCGGTCGTGGTGTTTTCCGCCCGCGAAGGGGTCGAAGCGCAGAGCGAGACCGTCTGGCGGCAGGCCGACAAATACGGCGTGCCGCGGATCGCGATGGTGAACAAGCTCGACCGCGAGGGGGCCGATTTTTTCGGCACCGTCAGGCAGATCGAGGAGCGGCTGTCCGCCCGGCCGCTGGTGCTGCAGGTGCCGCTGGGGCTCGGGCCGCCGCACGTGAAGGATCCCTTCCGCGGCCTCGTCGATCTCGTGGAGATGCAGCTGCTCTCCTTCGCCTCCAAGGACGATGCCCTGGCCGGCGGCGCGGGGGCGGCCACGGTGACGAAGTCGCCGATTCCGGCCGAACTGGCCGAGGTCGCCGCCGAGTGGCGGGAGCAGCTGGTCTCCACCCTCTTCGACTTCTCCGAAGAGCTGGCCGAGCTGGCGCTCGGCGAGGCACCCATCCCCGTGGAGGTGATCAGAAAGGCGATCCGGCAGGCCACCATCGCGCGGCAGGTGGTGCCCGTGCTGGGCGGTTCGGCGCTCGACTGCATCGGCGTGCAGCCGGTGCTCGATGCGGTCGCGTGGTATCTGCCGAGCCCTGCCGACGTGCCGCCGGTCGAGGGCGTCGACCCATCCAAGCTCGCCGCCGGCAAGAAGGTCGCAGCCCTGCCGGCGGTCATCACCCGCAAGGCCGATCCCAAGGCGCCGTTCTGCGGGCTGGTCTTCAAGATCGTGGCCGAGAAGCATGGCGACCTGTCGTTCGTGCGGGTCTATTCCGGAACGCTCAAGGCGGGCAGCCGCGTGTGGAATCCGTTGCGGCAGAAGAAGGAGAATGTCGCCCAACTGTGGCACGTGCAGGCCGATCGCCGGGAGCAGATCGAGCAGGCCGAGGCGGGGGACATCGTGGGCGTGATCGGGCCCCGGGCGAGCATCACCGGCGACACGCTCTGCGACGCCGGCGAGCCGATCCTCCTCGAGCAGATCGAGTTCCCGGAGACGGTGATCTCGATGGCGATCGAGCCGGAAACCAGCCTCGAACGCAAGAAGCTCGCCGATGTGCTCGAGATGATGAAGCGGCAGGATCCGACGTTCCGGGCCGTGGAGAGCGAGGAGACCGGCCAGACGCTGATCTCCGGGATGGGCGAGTTGCACCTGGAGGTGATCCGCCACCGTCTCGAGCGGGATTTCAACCTGCGGTGCCGCGTGCACAAGCCGCGGGTCAGCTACAAGGAGACCCTCGCCCGGGCCGTCACCGTGACCGGGCAGGTCAACCGCCAGGTGGCCGGTCAGACGCTCGCGGCCACGGTCACGATCCGCGCCGAGCCGACCAGCGAGCAGGCCGCCACCGTCGTGGAACAGGGCTGGTTTCCGCAGCACGAGGCGGCTGCGGCCATCGCCGGGCTCATGACGCAGTCGGTCCGCGAGAGCGCCGAGCGCGGGGGGCTGAAGGGCTGCCCGCTGTGGGCCGTGCGGATCGTCGTCCTGGAAAGCCAGTTGCCCGAGCCGCCGCCCACGGACGTGGCGATCCGCATGGCCGCCGCCGATGCGGTCGAGCGAATGCTCAACGAGGCGGGCACCGTGCTCCTCGAGCCGGTCATGCGGGTGGAGGTGAGCGTGCCAGAGGAGCACCTCGGCGACGTGATCAACGATCTCCAGCAGCGGCGGGCGATCATCACCAACACCGAAATCCGGGGTGGCGTGAACGTGCTGACGGCCGAGGCGCCGCTCGCGAGCATGTTCGGCTATTCCGCGGCGGTGCGGAGCGTGAGCCAGGGGCGGGCCAGTTTCACGATGGCCCCCCTGAAATACGGCCCCGCCCCCGCCGAAACCGCCGAAGCCTTCGTGTAGACGCCGGGATCGGCGGAAGCTCGAGGAGCATTGGGCGTATCCTCGCCCAGCGACGAGACTTCTGCCGTCCCGGCGTCGGCCCACTCCGTTGCTGTTCTGGACTGATGAACACCCAAGCGCAGCGGTCTTTTGGCCGCGGAATTGTGGCGTGTTGACACGGGGCCGGAGCGACCATAAATTCGTCGCTTCATCCGCAGCGTCCCCCCGTGGTGCCTTCCGGCCGCGGGAGGAGGACGCAGAAAAAGGCCTTTTCGGAGGCTTTTCTCCAGTGCTGCCGGGCAACCAAGCCTGAGCCGGCATGCGATGAGTGCCGCCGAATCGTCCGTTAAGATCGTTTGTTCGACTGCTTGTTTCGTCCGTTTTTTCGCCTTTGTCAGTGCTGATTGGAGTTTTTTCGTGGCTGGTCCGACACAAGAAATCATCCGGATTCGCATGGAGGCCTACGACCACGTGGTGCTCGACCAGAGCGCCGCGGAGATCGTCGACACCGCGAAGCGGACCAACTCCGAGGTGCACGGCCCGATTCCGCTGCCGACGCGGATCGAGCGGTACACGGTGCTCTCGAGCCCGCACATCGATAAGAAGGCCCGGCAGCAGTATGAAATCCGCACGCACAAGAGGGTGATCGACATCGTTCAGGCCACCGCGAAGACGATCGAGGCCCTCAACAAATTGAGCCTGCCCGCCGGCGTCGACATCAAGATCAAGGCGTCGTCGAGGTAGTCCTTCGTGGGGCGGCGGCAGAAGTCGCCCTGGTTTTCGCCCGTCCCGTCCATCGTTCTCACTCGTTCACCACCGCAAACCTCTCACCATTCAGGAGCGCACGACACGGCATGCTTGGAAGGCGTTGTGGGTAAGGCTCGGGCGGATTTCGCCCGGGTGCTCCCGCAGCCAACGGCTTCGAGCGTGATCGCGAGATAGGTTCAGCGTCAGGGGTCTTGCTGCCTCTGGCTCTTCGGAATGCTGTCTCGACGGCGATGCATATGGCTGCAGAAACAAAGGCTGATTCCGCAGGACGGAAGGCCCTCCTTGGCCGCAAGGTCGGGATGACGCAGGTGTTCGATGCCAATGGCGCCGTGGTGCCGGTCACCGTGATCGAGGCTGGGCCGTGTGCGGTGACGCAGGTGCGGTCGGTCGTTCGCGATGGCTATGCCGCCGTTCAGGTGGGCTTTCTCGACAAGCCTCGCCGGCTGGCGAGCCGGTCCGTTCGCGGCCATGTGGCCAAGCTCGACAGCCGTCGGGCGAAGCGGGCCGCCGAGGCCGGCGTCGTCGCCTCGCCGAAGGCCGATTGCGAGCCGAAGCGGTTCGTGCGGGAGTTGCGCGGCGTCTACGAGGGTGTCGAGGTCGGCCATGTGCTGACGGTCGGGCTCTTCGAGGGCGTCGACGCCGTCGACATCATTGGCACCACCAAGGGCCGTGGTACCGCGGGCGTCATGAAGCGGCACGGCTTCAGCGGCCAGCGTGCCAGCCACGGTGTGAAGAAGGTGCATCGCCATCAGGGTGGCACCAGCATGAACACCTCGCCGGCGCGTGTCTTCAAGGGCAAGCGGATGGCGGGGAGGTTCGGCAACGAGCGGTCCACGATGCGAAACGTGAAGCTCGTGCGGATCGACGCCGAGAACAACCTGCTGCTCGTTCGTGGGGCGGTGCCCGGGCCCAATGGCGGCTACGTGGTGGTGCGGCAGACCAACAAGGTGAAGCGTCGCGGTGGGCCGGCTCCCGCTGGTGGCGCCAAGAAGAAGGCGGGTGCCAAGTGAATCTTGCCGTATACGACATTTCCGGGAAGCAGGTCGGCTCCTACGAGATCGATCCCGCCGAGCTGGCTCCCGCCGTGAACAAGCAGTTGCTGCACGACGCCGTGGTCATGTACCAGGCGAACCAGCGGCAGGGGACATTCCGCACGAAGAATCGCGGCGAGGTGGCCGGTTCCACGAAGAAGCTCTACCGCCAGAAGGGTACGGGTAACGCCCGTGCCGGTGCGCGGCGCAGCGGCACCCGTCGCGGCGGTGGCCACATCTTTGCCAAGCGGCCCCGCGATTTTGGCTGGCGGATGCCGAAGAAGGCGCTGCGGGCGGCCACTCGCATGGCGTTGGCGGCCCGGATCGCCGACGACGAGGTGAAGCTGGTTGACGGGCTCGAGCTCGGTTCGCCCAAGACAGCCGTCGTGGCCAAGTTGCTCAAGTCGCTCGGCATCGCCGAGAAGACGGTGTTGGTCGCCCCGGCAAAGCACGATGACGCGCTCTGGAAGAGTGCGAGGAACATCGACGGCGTGTCGGTCTCGCCCGTGGCCGATCTCAATGCCTGGTCCTTGCTGCAGCCGCGTGCGGTGCTCATGACCAAGGCCGCCATCGACGCGTTCCGGGCGTCGGTCGCCAAGCTGTCCGCCGAAAAGTCGGCTGCCGGGAAGTCGGCCGCCGCCAAGAAGCCTGCCGCCCGTCGCGGGGCGGCGAAGGACGACAAGCCTGCGGCGAAGCGTGCCGAGGGCCGCAAGCCAGCCGGTCGGTCGGCGAAGAAGGAGAAGTGATCAATGGCCGTTCCAGTACCTCCACCGCCGGCGTTCACTCCGCGGCTCGCTCCGCATCATGTCCTCCTTCGTCCCTTGGTGACGGAGAAGGGGATGCATCGCGCGACCCGGCACAACGCCTACACGTTCGAGGTGGTGACCGAGGCCACCAAGGCCGACATCCGCCGCGCCGTCGAGGAGCTGTTCAACGTCAAGGTGGAGAAGGTCGCCGTCCAGAATCGTGTCGGCAAGATGCGTCGCAGCCGCATGCGTCGCACCAGCACGAAGGCCTGGAAGAAGGCGGTCGTCACCCTGAAGCCCGATTCCAAGATCAATCTGTTCTGAAAGCAGTCGCACTCCCATGGGTATTCGCACCTACAATCCGACCAGTCCCGGCCGCCGCAACGCGAGCGTTTCGGACTTCGCCGAGTTGACGCCCGGCGCATCCGCGCCGAAGCAGCTCCGCCTGCGGAAGAAGAAGAAGGGCGGTCGCAACAACCAGGGCAAGATCACCGCGCGGCACCGTGGCGGCGGTCACATGCAGCACTACCGGCTGATCGACTTCCGTCGCAACAAGGATGGCATCCCGGGCCGCGTCGAGTCGATTCAGTACGATCCGAATCGGACGTGTCGCATCGCGCTCGTCCACTATGCCGATGGTGAGAAGCGGTTCATTCTCGCCCCCGAAGGGCTCAAGGTCGGCGCGACGGTGCAGAGCGGCGAGGCGGCGGCTCCCGAGGTGGGCAACTGCCTGCCCATGTCCGCGATCCCGCTCGGCATGCAGGTCCACAACATCGAACTGCAGGCCGGCCGCGGCGGCCGCCTCTGTCGCTCGGCTGGTTCGTCGGCCGTGCTCGTGGCCCGCGAGGCGCAGTGGGCCCAGCTCACGCTGCCGTCTGGTGAAATTCGTCGCGTGCCGGCCGCGTGCCGTGCCACGATCGGTGCCATCGGCAATGCCGAGCACATGAACGTGGTGCTCGGCAAGGCCGGCCGGAAGCGATGGATGGGCATCCGCCCGACCGTTCGCGGCACCGCGATGAATCCGATCGACCATCCGCACGGCGGTGGTGAGGGTCGCACGAAGGGTGGTCGTCACCCGGTCAGTCCGACCGGCAAGAGTTCGAAGGGCGGGGGCACGCGGAAGCCGCGGAAGCCGTCGGGGGCCGCGATCCTGCGGCGCCGCAAGAGCCGCCGCTATGGTCAGTTGAAGCTCAGGTAAACCAGGTTCGCGTTTTTTCGATTCAGCGTTTGATTCAAATAGCCATGGGGCCTTCGCAGCCAGTCGCTGGCCGGCGGGTCTCGCAACCACTCACGATGGAATCCAGCAGCCATGGGTCGTAGTTCGAAGAAAGGCCCCTACATCGATCCTCGCGTGTTCGAGAAGGTGGAGGCGCAGCTCGCCTCCGGAAAGCGGGATCCCATCAAGACCTGGTCGCGGTCATGCACCATCGTGCCGGAGTTCATCGGGCTCACGTTCATGGTTCACAACGGCAAGCAGCATTTGAAGGTGTTCGTCACCGAGGACATGGTCGGGCACAAGCTCGGTGAATTTTCCCCGACGCGGACGTTCCGCGGCCACGGTGGCAAGGTGAAGGAAGCAGCAGCCCCCGGCGCGGGCAAGTGAGAGCCAGCGGACAGAGGTGACCCATGCCATACACAGCAACCCATAAATACGCCCGCATCAGCCCCCGCAAGGTTCGCCATCTGGCGAATCTGGTGCGGGGCAAGTTTGCCGACGAAGCGCTCGACATTCTCAAGTTCCAGCCGCACCGTGGTGCCCGGATGCTCGAGAAGGTGATCAAGAGCGCCCTGGGCAACGCGGAGCACAAGCAGGCGGCCGGGCTCGATGATCTGATCGTCGTCGACGCCCGCATCGATCAGGGGCCGATGTTCAAGCGGATCCGTCCGCGGGCCCGCGGCATGGCCTTCGGCATCAAGCGTCGGATGTCCCACATCAAGGTGGCGCTCGATTCGAGGGTCGTCGAGGCGACCGAGTAACAACGCCGAGCAGGAAAGCGTCGCGATTCGCGAGAACAGGCAACGAGACCGAACAAGAAGTCGAACAGAGAAAAAGGCGACTCATGGGCCAGAAAGTCAATCCCGTCGGATTCCGCACCGGTATCACCGAGCCGTGGAAGAGCCGTTGGTATGCCGCCAAGAAGGATTTTCGCGAGCTGCTGCTCGAGGATTTCAAGGTGCGCCGCTACCTGAAGACGAAGCATCGCGCCGCCGCCATCCCGAAGGTGGAGATCGAGCGGACGCGCGACGAGGTGAAGGTGATCGTCCATTCGGCGCGGCCGGGCGTGATCCTCGGCCGCAAGGGGCAGGAGGCCGATCGGCTGCAGGAGGAACTCCAGGAGCTGCTCGGCCGTCGCGTGAACCTGAAGGTCGAGGAGGTCGGTCGTCCCGAGATCCAGGCGCAGCTCATCGCGGAGGACATCTGCGACCAGCTGACGAAGCGGGCCGCCTTTCGGCGGACGCTCAAGCGGGCCCTCGACACCACCATGGATGCGGGTGCGAAGGGCGTGAAAATTCAATTGTCCGGACGGCTTGGCGGGGCTGAAATGTCGCGTTGCGAGAAGGCGATCGCCGGCTCGATGCCCCTGTCGACGTTGCGGGCGAAGATCGATTACGGATTCTGCGAGGCACCCACGGCGCAGGGGCACATCGGAGTGCAGGTGTGGGTCAATCAAGGCATGTACGAGGAGAGCGGCGATGGCGCTGATGCCCAAGAGGGTCAAGCACCGAAAAAGCCAAAGAGGTCGTATAAGAGGTGACGCCTCACGCGGCAACCGCGTCGTCTTCGGCGACTTCGGCCTCCAGGCCGAGCAGCCGGGGTGGCTGGCGGCTGCCACGATCGAGGCTGGTCGCATCGCGGCCCAGCAGTACCTCCGCACGGAGGGCAGGCTGTTCGTGCGCGTGTTCCCGCACAAGTCGATCACGTCGATCCCGCTCGAAACCCGCATGGGTAAGGGCAAGGGTGAGCCGGATTATTGGGCGGCTGTCATCAAGCCCGGCATGATCCTCTACGAGATCGGTGGCGTGACGGAGGATGCGGCTCGTGTGTGCCTCGCCCGGCTGGCGCACAAGATGCCCCTGCGGGTGCGGTTCGTGAAGCGGCGGGTCATGTAGGCCGTCCCGACGGCGGCAAGCGTTCGAATCAGGATTGCTCGAGGAAAGAATCAACGGTCATGACGAAGGTACGAGAACTCAGGGACATGGGTGAGGAGCAGATCAGGCTCGTCTGGAAGGACGCCGCCGAGTCGCTCTTTCGCCTGCGGATCCAGGCTCAGACCGAGAAGCTGGCGTCGCCGGCGGAGATGCGCAAGCATCGGCGCACGATCGCCCGGTGCCAGACCATCCTGACGCAGCGGGGTGTCCTCAAGAACGATGCCGCGTCAGCCGGTGTGACGCAGCATGGTGAATCGTCACCCCAGCACGAGAAGCACGCCAAGAAGCACCACGCGACCGGTCGGGCCAAGCTCCGGGCTGCCGGCAAGGGCGACGTGGCTGCCAAACGTCAGTTCAAGAAGCGGACCCAGAGCGGCTCCTGACCCCTGACCATCATCGGGGGCCGCAGCCGGCCGCCACCCTCCCAACGAAGATCAAGCCTACCCACGAACATCCAGGATTCCCGCCAGGAATAAGACCAGATGCCCAAGCGAGTCGAAACAGGAACGGTCACCAGCGCCGCCGCGAGCAAGACGCGGCGGGTCGAGATCCCGCGCGTGGTGCGGCACCCGAAGTACGGCAGGATCATGCACCGCCGGACGGTCTGTCACGTTCACGACGAGCAGGAGGAATCGCAGCCCGGCGACCTCGTTGAAATCATCGAATGCCGGCCGCGCAGCCGCCTCAAGCGTTGGGAGTTGGTGCGGGTCGTGGCGAAGAGCACGGCGGTCGACCTGGCCTCGCTGCGGAGCGGGGCTCGGGCGACACAACTCCGCGAGTCGGCGGCGAAGGCCGAGGCGGCCGCTGCGACGGGTGACAGCACGGAAGGACGGTCAGCAACATGATCCAGATGCAGACTCGGCTCGTCGTGGCCGACAACACCGGCGCCAAGGAAGTGATGTGCTTCAAGGTGCTCGGCGGCAGCAAGAAGCGGACCGCCGGCCTGGGCGACATCATCGTGTGCAGCGTGAAGAGCGTGATCGCGGGCAGCGACGTGAAGAAGAAGGCCGTCGTCAAGGCGGTCGTCGTCCGTTGCAAGAAGCCGACTCGCCGTGAGGACGGCAGCTATGTGCGGTTCGACACGAACGCCTGCGTGATCATCGACAACGACAAGAATCCCAAGGGCACCCGCATCTTCGGAGCGGTGGCCCGGGAACTCCGCGACTCGAACTTCATGAAGATCGTCAGCCTTGCGAGTGAGGTGGTGTGATGTTGATCCATACGGGCGATCTTGTGGAAGTGACGACCGGCAACGCGCGGGGCACCCGCGCGAAAGTGCTCTCCGTGCGGCCGGATGCGGAGAAGGTCGTGGTCGAGGGTGTCGGCAGGGTCTATCGGCACATGAAGCGCAGCCAGAAGAATCCGCAGGGCGGACGGCTCAGCCGCGAGATGCCGATCAGCGTATCCAACGTCCTGGTCGTGTGCGGCTCCTGTGGCAAGGCCACGCGGATCGGCCTCAAGGTCGGAGCCGATGGGGCGAAGGCGCGGGTGTGCAAAAAGTGTGGTGCGGAACTTGGTGTCGTCAGGGCGGCTCGGCGAGGGAAGAAGGGTGCCTAGTGGCCAGATGAGGGCATTGAGAGAGGCCGGCGAGTAGGACGATTCGGTTTGGGTCGGCAGGCATCGAGAACTTGGTAGGCAATTCAACAGGACCGTGGTGATGGCAAAGATGGCAAAAAAGACGAAGGCAAGCGAAGCGGCGGCGCCGGCTGCGGCGGAAACCCCGCGGATGCTGGAGCACTACGTGAACGTGGTCCGCCCGCAGCTCGCCAAGGCATTGAACCGCACGAACCCCCACGCCATTCCGAAGCTCGAGAAGATCGTGGTGAACATGGGCGTGGGAGTGGCGGTGACCGAGAAGAAGTACCTCGAGGAGGCGATCGGCGCCATGACGCAGGTCACCGGACAGAAGCCGGTGGCCACGCTGTCCAAGGCCGCCGTGTCGGGATTCAAGCTGCGGGAGAACCTTCCCATCGGCTGCAAGGTCACGCTTCGTGGCCGCCGGATGTACGAGTTCTTCGATCGGCTCGTGTCGCTCGCGCTCCCGCGGGTGCGCGACTTCCGTGGCCTCTCCAACACCGCGTTCGACGGCCATGGCAACTACAGCCTGGGGTTGTCGGAGCAGATGGTTTTCCCGGAGATCAACCCGGACCGCTACACGCGTCCGCAGGGCATGCACATCACGATGGTGACGACGGCCAAGACCGATGACGACGCCCGGCAGTTTCTCGTCGCCATGGGGATGCCGCTCAAGAAGGATGGAGAGGATGGCGGTGCCGCGGCGTAGCGGCATCCGAACCGGTCGATACGAATCCAGAAACATATATGGCAAGCAAATCAAAGATCGCCGCCGCGAAGCGGCCGCCGAAGTTCTCCACCCGCAAAGTGCAGCGGTGCATGCTGTGCGGTCGGCCGCGTGCCGTCTACAGGAAGTTCGGCACTTGCCGCATTTGTTTCCGGAAGCTCGCCGACCAGGGCTGTATTCCCGGCGTCCGGAAGGCCAGTTGGTAGGACGACAGACGGACGAGCACGACCGAGTGGACGAACAAGACCAGCTCCAAGCTTTCAGGTTTCAGGATTTTACAAGAGGGTTCCGCTGACATGATGACCGACCCCATCGCCGACATGCTCACCCGCATCCGCAACGCGGTGCGAGTCGAACGCGCCACCGTGGAACTTCCGAGTTCGAAGGTGAAGCGCGGCGTGGCTGACGTATTGAAGCGGGAAGGATTCATCTGGGATTGGAAAGAGGTGGAGGCCGCCCCTGTCGCGCAACTGCAGCTGGAGCTGAAGTACGGCCCGAACGGCGAACGGCTCATTCGCCACATCCGCCGCGTGAGTTCGCCCGGCCGTCGTGTCTACAGCAGGTCAGCCCTCCTGCGGCCGGTGCTCGGGGGGCTGGGCATCTCGATCCTGTCGACGTCGAGCGGCGTGGTGAGCGACCGCGAAGCGCGGCAACGGAAGCTCGGCGGCGAAGTGTTGTGCGAACTGTGGTAATCGGACGAGTTCTGCGCGGATGAGCACCGCTCGGCCGGCATGGCCGGTGAAGGCGGCGGCAAGTCGATCAAGACGACAGACAAGCAAAAGACAAGCAGCACGTAGAAGGCAAGTAGAAGAAAGGTCGGAAGGCGATGTCCCGCATCGGCAAGGCGCCAGTACAGATTCCGAAACTGGACAAAACGTGTTACTTGGTGACGGCCTTGCCGGCCTTGCGGCGGACCTGCTCCGCCTCGTAGCGGAT
>JBJTSM010000428.1:0-5536 GCA_046076685.1 Planctomycetia bacterium
GAAGTGCTCGACCTCCCGGCCGATCTTCTGCTCCGCAACGTGCCGCGGCATGCCGAACATGTCGGCGATGAACCAGAGAAATTCCCGTCCGGTGAGCTTGTCATAGAGCGTCGGCTCGTCAGGCACGTAGCCGGTGTGCAGGTGGGCGCTCCGCGCCTCCTTCACCAGATCATGGCCGCAGATGCGGACCGTCCCCCGCGAAGGACGCAGGAGTCCCACGAGCATCTTGATCGTCGTCGTCTTGCCCGCGCCATTGGGCCCCAGGAGGGCGAACAGCTCGCCCCGCGGAATCGCGAGGCTCAGGTCGGTCACCGCGGGCTTCGTCCCGTAGCTGCGGCTGACGTGGTCGAATTCGATCATGGATTCTCCTTCTCGACAGGCTCTTCGGTGTCGGATTCGCTGTCGACATCCTCGCCGGCCACCGCCGGTTCCACGGTCAGCCCCATGGCCTGATCGAAGGCCGAGGCTGGATCGGCGTCCGGGATCGGCCCGACGCTGGCGATCAGATCCTCGGCGGCCGCGTCGGTCCGCCGCATGAACACGAGCTTGGAGCCAAGCATGAGCGACTCCTGCTTCAGCACCCGGCCGCTGCGATCGACCCACAGGCGGCACCTCGGCGTGCGGTGTTTCGCCGGATCGTCCGCGTAGTGCACGACGTCGACGCGGATCAGTTTGTCGTTCCAGAACATCGACTCCTCGCCCGCCACCCGCGCATGGAGGATCTGGATCGGCGACTGCCCCGGCCGCAGGGGGCTGTACACCGGCACCGTCCACTGCCGGTTCGGATAGAGCCCGGGAAGCGTGGCCTGCGGCGACAGTTCGTCGCCGATGCGGATGTGGTTCGGCAGGTGACGCGAGACGTTGTAATTCACGCCGTTGGCCCGCACATCGACGATCGCCTGCCCGTCCTCGATCCTGCCCTTGAGAAACACCCGGTTGCCGGTGGCCGGCATCGTGACGACGGAACTGAACGACTTGAGATCCCCCCGCCGATCGATCGTCAGATGTCCCCGGGCGTCGAAGGAGTAGGACGTGCCGGGATCGAACGAATGCCGCAGCAAGAGCTTGGTCCAGGGAGGGAGCACTTCGTCGATGGGAAGACGGTCGAAGTGCAGCAGGCTCTCCACCTCCATGCCGCCCTGCTCGGTGCGCTCCGTCTGGCTCAGCGCCCAGCCGAGGGGCTGCTCGTTCCAGAGCACGGTCCAGGCCACCGGCACGATACGGTTCTCCGCCATGTAGAGCGCCTGGTAGCCGGGCGGCGATCCCGGCTGAAGCGACGGCAGGATTTTTGCCATCAGCAGCCAACCGCTCGTCACGGCCCAGAAGATCAGCACCACCGGGATCATCAATGGACGATGCAGCATGGGTTTATCTCGCGGGCGACATGGCAACAGACGAAGCCGGGGCGACGGCACGATCCAGCGGCTGACTTCCCGCTTCAACGGACGCAGCGAAAAAAAGTTTCCTGCCCCGCTCGGCCCGGCTTTTTCCTCAATATAACCGTTCTTAGGGAGGGGCAAAACGCGCCGGACAGGCTTGCAGAATTCTCACCTTTCTCGGAATTGCCGGCGGCGGGCAGCCTGCGTAGACTTTGGCTCATCTGGGGTCCAACAACCCTACGTCAACCTCTTCCTCCGACACCCAGCCTTTCCGCCGCAGCCCGCTCACAGAGTGGGAAAATCCGATGGACAACGAACACAATCGAGTGCGGCCCCACGGGTCTGGCCTGGATTGCGATCAACTGCCGGAGAACCGGGGGGCCCAGCCTGCGGAGCGTTCGGTCAGCCCAGTCTGCTATCACCAGAATTGCCCGGTCTGCGGCCGCAGCCTACAGATCCGCGTGCAACTTCTTGGTCGCCGGGTCTACTGCCAGCACTGCGGCGGCGGCTTCGTAGCCAGTGACGCAGTGTCTGGCGAAAAAATTCCCCGGCCGACCGATCGGCCCCAGGCCGCGATCGTGGACGAACTGATCGAACGGGCCGCCGTCATGCTGGCCCGCGGCGGCGAGTGATCTCCGCCAGGCGATCCCAGTAGTCGGGGAACGTCTTGCCCACGCAGCCGGGATCGGCCACCCGCACTCCTGGGACGCGCAGGCCAACCAAGGCGAGGCTCATGGCCATCCGGTGGTCGTCGTAGGTGTGGACGACGGCGCCGTGCAGTCCTCCGTCGCTTTCCCGCGCCGCCGACGGCGGATTCGCCTCCCGCCCCTGTGCGGCGCCGATCGTCAGGCCGTCGGCGTGTTCGGTCACCGTGCCGCCGAGCCTGCGGATTTCACGGGCCAGGTCGCCGATCCGATCGGTTTCCTTGTCTCGGATGTGGGCCACGTTTCGAATGGTCGTGGGCCCCTCGGCAAAGAGCGCCACCACCGCCAGGGTGGGCACGGTGTCGCTGATCGCATTCATGTCGATGTCGATGCCGTGCGTGGCGCGGCCAGACACCGTGATCGACTCGTCAGCACCATCATCCCAGGCGACCGTGCATCCCATGCTGCGCAGCGCCTCGGCAAACCCAACGTCGCCCTGCATGCTCCGCCGCGAAAGCCCTTCCACCCGCACGCTTCCGCCTGTGATCGCTGCCGCCGCGAGGAAGTAGCTCGCCGCCGATGCATCGGGCTCGATTCGATAGGCCTGGCCCGCATAGCCGGTCGATGGGATGTGCCAGCCGCGGTCGCCGCGCGGAACACATTCCGCGCCGAAAGACTCCATCACCCGCCGCGTCATCTCCAGGTAGGGCAGCGACACCAGCGTGCCGGCGAACTCGATCTCCATGCCACGGGGCGTGCAGGGAGCCACCATGGCCAGCCCGCTGGCGAACTGGCTCGACGTGCTGCCCCGCACGCTGGCGGAGCCACCCTGGATGCCGTGCGACCGGATCAGCACCGGCGGACAGCCACCCGGGCTCTCCGCCGTGGCATCGACTCCCAGCGACCGCAGCGCCTCGAGCAGATCGCCGATCGGCCGCTTCCGCATCCGCGGGGTGCCGTCCAACCGGTAGGTGCCGTGACCGATCGCGCAAACCGCGGAAAGAAACCGGATCGTCGTGCCGCTGGCGGCACAGTCGAGCAGCGCCTCGGCGGCCGGCACCGCCCCCGCGGCTCCCGTCACGCGGATCTCGCCCCTCGGCCAGTCGGCCGTCAGATCGATGCCCAGTGCCCTGAGCCCCGCGACCATCACCCGCGTGTCCTGGCTGTCGAGCACGCCCGACAGGAGGCTGTCGCCCCGGGCCAGTGCGGCGCAGACGAGCGCCCGATTGGTGATGCTCTTCGATCCGGGCGGCCGGATCGAACCGTGGATCGGGTGCCGGCAGACGGGAATGTCCAGGGGATCGGGCATGGTCGTGGGCGTGGTCATGGTCATGAAAAGCTATGATAACGGCATGCCACGGTCCATGGACGACGCTCTTCCCGCCTACGACTTCGCCTCGCCGACGCAGATCCGGTTCGGTTCCGGCCGGATCGACGAGATCGGCGCGGTGTCCGCCACGCTGGGCCGTCGGGCCTGGATTGTCGGGGGAGGCCGGAGCCTCGAATCCTCAGGCGCCCGTTCTCGGATCGAGGCGAACCTGAACGCCGCCGGAATCGAGTCGCGGATCATCGCCAGAAGCAGCGGCGAACCGACGGTGGATCAGGTCGTCGCCGCCCTCGCCGGAATCGCGCTTGACGATCGCGACGGCGTGGTGGTGGTGGCGGTGGGGGGTGGCGCGACCATCGACCTGGCCAAGGCCGTGGCGGCCCTCGCCACCAACCTGCCGCCCCAACTCGCCACGACCGGCGGCGGGCCGGCCGACCTCGACGGCCTCGTCGTCGATCATCTCGAGGGCGTCGGCCGCGGCCTCACGATCAAAAACTGGCCCCTGCCCTTGATCGCGGTGCCCACCACGGCCGGCACCGGAACCGAGGCCACCCGCAACGCGGTGCTCTCCTGCCCGCGGCGGCGGTTCAAGAAGAGCATGCGCAGCCCGATGATGGTGCCGCGGGCCGCCCTCGTCGACCCCGACCTGACGGCATCATGCGACCGTGCCACCGTGGCCGCCTCCGGGTTGGACTGCATCACGCAGCTGATCGAGTCGTTCGTCTGCCGGTTCAAGAAACCGCTGCCCCGGGCGCTCGTGCTCGAGTCGCTGCCCCGTGCCATGCGGGCGCTGCCCCGGCTCTTAGCTCTGGGATCCGCAGGAGAAACAACGCACACCGCAGCCGCCGACCGGGCGGCGATGAGTCATGCCGCGCTCTTGTCGGGGATGGCCTTGGCCAACTCCGGGCTCGGCCTCGCGCACGGCGTGGCGGCGGCGCTCGGCGTCGCCTGCGGAGCCCCTCACGGCCTCGCCTGTGCCGTCATGCTGCCCGCCGCGATGCGGGTCAATCGCGACGCCGCGGAGGTCGATTTTGCGATCCTCGAACGGGCCGTCAATCCGGCCGCGTCACCCGACGATGCGGCGGCGGCCGATGCCTTCGTGGAGCGGATCGATCGTCTCTGCACGGCAGCCGGCGTGCCGCGGCGGCTCTCGGAGCTGGGAATCACCGCCGACCAGATCGGCTGGCTCGCCGAGCACTCGGGCGGAGGGAGCATGAAGGGCAACCCCGTCCAACTGGGCACCGACGAACTCCACACCGTGCTCGAAGCGATGCTGTGAAGCCGGCTGGAAAAGGGGACTACAAAAGGGGACAGGCACAATCCTCTTCGGCACGGCGGTTGCTCGCCGGCATGAGAGCTGAAGTTTTCCACATTGGTTCGCCGGCTGCGGCATATGTGATCGTTGCTGAGAAGCCCGTGGCGCGAGCCGAGGGAATACGGGTGGCTGACGATGCATGACGAGCGGATTCCCTTTGCTTGCGCAGCGGGCTTCCAAAGCACGGCAAAGCCCGTGCCGAACAGGAGTGAGCCAGTCCCCTTTTGGCTTACTCCCCCGCTATCGCCCGGGTGAACACCGGGTCGTCGAGCAACGGCAGCAGCGACGAGGCATCCGCGGCCCCCGCCGCCGCCTTCTCCCAGTGCTCGCGGGCGAGCACGGCATTCGGCTCTTGTTTCGTGAAGTGATAGGCCCCGAGGGAGAGATCGTTGGCCGGTCTCGCGTCGAACCAACTCGTCACGATGGCCAGCACGAGGCCCGCGGGCAGATCGGCCGTGGCCCACGTCTTGTTCTGGCCATTTTCACGGTACGTGAAGACCTTGTCATCCACCTCCACGACCGCGATCTTCCGGCCCTTCACGTCGTACTCGTCTCCGGCCTTGACGGCGGCCAGGGCCTGCCTCCGGCAGTCGAGAAATCCCTTTCGATACGTGTCCAGCGTCCGCCATCGCGCGACCCGTTTCTTGGCGTCGGGCCCGCGGGCCTGGCCTGACGCATGCTCCAGCAGTTCCACGATGCCGGCGGAAGCAGGGCTCCCATCCGCCGACTGCATGGCGGCGAAGACGGCCGAAAGCGTTTCCTCGAACTGCTCTGCCTGCCCTGGCCCCGCTTCGTCGGTTCCAGCTTCGTCTTTGTTCGGCTCGTCGCGAGGCCCCTGGTCACGCTCCTGCTGCTTCCGGGGTTCGCCTTT
>JBJTSM010000429.1:0-3428 GCA_046076685.1 Planctomycetia bacterium
GGCTGGCTGGAGTTCGAGGTGGTGCCGCGGGATGGCGACGTCACCATCCACCAGACGGCGGTGTTCGATCCCCGCGGCCTCGGCGGTCTGGCCTACTGGTACGCCATCTGGCCGCTGCACGAACTCGTCTTTCGCCGGATGCTCGCCGGCATCGCACGGTTCGCCGTCCGCGGCGGGTGAGGTCGCCCAACGGAGTGGGAGCACCGGCTTCGGTTTGCGTTCAGGCAGATTACAGCACTTCGGCGGGCCGCTGAAGGCAGGTGCGGCCGGCATCGTCGAGTTCGAGCTGCAGCGTGGTGTGGGCGACGTGGAAGCGGTCGCGGAGCAGGGTCGTCGCGGCCGCGAGCGCGGCCTCGTGGTCGGCCGGCTCCGGCACCACGAGGTGGGCCGTCAGTGACACTTCCGACGTGCTGGCCGCCCAGACATGCAGATCGTGCACCTCGACGACGCCGGGGAGCGCGGCCAGTGCCGCGGTGATGGCGTCAGGGTCGATGCCGCGGGGCACGGCGTCGAGCGCCAGGTCGACGCTCTCCCGAAAGAGATCCCAGGTGCCCGCGAGGATCGCCAGCGTGATCGCGATGCTCACCACCGGGTCGATCCATGTCCGGCCCGTCAGCAGGATGGCGATCCCGGCCACCACCACGCCCGCCGACACCGCCGCGTCGGCGGCCATGTGCAGGAAGGCTCCCCGCACGTTCGCGTCGCGTTCGCGGCCGCGCATGAAGAGGAGGGCCGTCAGCGTGTTGATCACGACGCCCGCCGCCGCCACGGCGATCATCACGGGCCCGGTGACCGGCTCCGGAGATCGCAGCCGATGCCATGCCTCCCAGAGGATGGCGCCGCAGGCGGCGATGAGGAACACGGCGTTGGCGAGCGCCGCGTAGATGGTCGTGCGGCGCAGGCCCCACGTGTAGCGGCGCGAGGGCGGCCGCCGCGCCAGCCGGCTCGCGCCCCAGGCGAGCAGGAGCCCGAGCACGTCACCCGCATTGTGGCCGGCGTCGGCCACGAGCGCGAGTGATCCGGCCCAGAAGCCGCAGACGGCCTCGATGACGACGAACAGCGTGTTGAGGCCGACGCCCATGCCCATCGCCCAGTCGAGTTGATCGGGCGACATGCCGTGGCCGTGACCATGACCATGCGCATGGGAGTGACCGTGCGTGTGCCCGTGACAGTGGCCGTGTGCATGATCATGCCCATGGGCATGATGGTCGTGAGCGTGGGTGTCGGCGGAACCGGGCATGGTAGGATCATACCCATGACAGCCTTCTCCGCCGCAATGCTGCTGTTCTTCGTCATGGATCCGATCGGCAACATCCCGCTGTTTCTGGCGGCCCTGCGGCCCGTCGAGCCCGATCGCCGGCTCGTGGTCGTGGGCCGCGAACTGCTCATCGCCTACGCCCTGCTCGTGGGGTTCGTGTATGCCGGCCGGCCACTGCTTTCCGTGCTCGGCATCTCGGAGCCGGCGCTCACCATGGCGGGGGGCATCGTGCTCTTCCTGATCGCGATCCGCATGGTTTTTCCCGCCGAACACGGCTCGCTCGGCGAGCATGTCGACGGCGAGCCCTTCGTCGTGCCGCTGGCCATCCCCTACATCGCCGGCCCGTCGGCCCTGGCGACGGTGCTCCTCATGACCAGCCGGATTCCGGGCCGGCATGCCGAGTGGCTCACGGCGGTGTCCCTCGCCTGGCTCGCCTCCGCGGCGATCCTGCTGGCGGGCGCGAAGCTGAGCCGGTTTCTCGGCGACAAGGGGATCACGGCGATCGAGCGGCTGATGGGGATGGTGCTCGTGGCGTCGGCCGTGCAGATGTTCCTGGACGGCGCCGAGCAGGTAATGCGACGATGACGCGGGCGAAACCGACAGGCTGAAAGAACCGAAGGAGGAAGACGACGATGACGCGATTCATGGCGGCACCGCTGCGGGCGGCGGCGATCGGCAGGACGGGGCGGGGCGACTGGGGGCACGCGATCGACCAGCTGTGGGCCGGCACCGAGGGGGTGAAACTCGTGGCCGTCGCCGACGAGTCTGCGGAAGGACTGGCCAAGGCGGTCGAGCGGAACGGCCTCGACGCCTCGCAGCCGGGCGTCGCCTTTCGCGACTGGAAGACCATGCTGGCCGAGGTGAAGCCCGACATCGTCGCCATCTGCATGCGTCACATCGACTGCCACGCCGAGATGGCGATCGCGGCGGCTGAGGCCGGCGTGAAGGGGATCTTCATGGAAAAGCCGTTCGTCCGCACACTCGCCGAGGCGGAGGCGGTGATCGCCGCCTGCCGGAAGGCCGGCAGCAAGCTCTCGCTGGCCTACGTCAATCGTCACTCGCCCGCCTACGCGGCCGCCCGCGACCTGGTCGAGGAGGGGCGGATCGGGAAGGTGCTCGAGATCCGCGCGCGGGGCAAGGAAGACGCGCGGGGCGGCGGCGAGGATCTGGTGGTGCTCGGCTGCCACGTGCTCGACATGATGGTCGACCTCGGTGGTCAGCAGAAGTGGTGCGAGGCGGTCGTCACGCAGGGCGGCCGGCCGATCACCAGGGCCGATGCCAAGGATGGGCCCGAGGGGATCGGTCTCATCGCGGGCGATGCGATCAGCGCCATGTTCGGTCTCGCGGATGGGCCGGTCGGCTATTTCGCGAGCGTCCGCGATGCCGGCGCGAAGCAGCCGAACTTCGGCCTCACGGTCCTGGGCACGAAGGGCGCGATCCACATCAGGCCGGATCACGTGCCGCATGCCTATCTCCGCGAGGCACCGCTGTGGCGGGTCGACAAGGATTTTCCGTGGAAGCCGATCGGCGCGGAGGGGGTCGAGTCATCCCCCGCCAATGCCCCGGAAGTGGATCGGGCCGCCGAGCGGACCGGCTGGGGACGGCGGGCCGCGGTCGATCTCGTCGATGCGGTCCTCGAAGATCGCGAGCCCGAGACGGGCATGTATGCGGGGCGGACCGTGCTCGACATGACGACGGCCGTCTACGCGTCGGCGGTCGCGGGCAGCCGGGTCACCTGGCCGGTGGCCGTCGGCGGCAATCCATTGGCTCAGTCGTAGGCTCCGGCTTTCGACGAGCGAAAAAAGGCCATGCCCGGGGGAGGTCCCTTGGCAGCATCCGTGCTGTGGGTCCCGCTCCGTGGTTGTCGATTTTTCCTGAACGGATGTGTCCGCCAGGCAATACACCGCTTCCTCTCACCCGGGCATGGCCGAAATCAAAAACGGTTCGTGTTCAGTTCGTGGTCGGGGTCGCACTTCAGGCTGTCAGTTCGTCGATGCGGCGGCGGAACCCAGGCATCTCGGCCGCCACGAACGTATTCCAGGCGGCGGGCTGCCAGAGTTCGACGCAGACGGCGGCTCCCACCACCATGAGGTTGCCCCCCGGCTCGACGCCGAGGAACTCGCGGAATCCTTCCGGCACCACCAGCCGGGCGCGGCCGGCAAGGGAGACG
>JBJTSM010000430.1:0-2342 GCA_046076685.1 Planctomycetia bacterium
CGCGTCACCGACTCCGACGGCGACGACACGCTCGACACGGTCGAGAAGCTCCGCGGCTTCGACGGCGGCGGCGAGCACGGCCCGCACGCGATCCGGCTCTCACCCGACGGAAAAAAACTCTTCATCATCTGCGGCAACCACACGAAGCCCCCCTTCGCGGTGAAGAATCTCACCGAGCCGCAGACGCTCGCAGGCATCCGCTCCACGCAGCGACGGGTGGAGCTGCCGCCGGAGGCGTCGAGCCGGCTGCCGGCCAACTGGGACGAAGACCTGATCCTCCCGCGGATGTGGGATGCCGGCGGCCATGCCGTCGGCATCCTCGCGCCCGGCGGCTACGTCGTGAGCACCGATCCCGACGGCAAGACCTGGGAACTCTGGAGCGGCGGCTACCGCAACGCCTACGACATGGCCTTCAACGCCGACGGCGAACTGTTCGTCTACGACGCCGACATGGAATGGGATTTTGGCTCCCCGTGGTATCGGCCGACGCGGGTCAACCACGCCACGAGCGGGAGCGAACTGGGCTGGCGGAGCGGCACGGGCAAGTGGCCGGCCTGCTATCCCGACAGCCTGCCGGCGCTCGTCGATCTGGGCCCCGGCTCACCCGTGGGGGTGGCGTTCGGCTACGGCACGAAATTCCCGGCAAAGTACCAGCGGGCGCTCTACGTCTGCGACTGGACGTTTGGCACGATGTACGCGATCCACCTCGAGCCCGAAGGATCGACCTACAAGGGCACGAAGGAGGAATTCGTCGCGCGGTCGCCCTTGCCGCTCACCGACATGACGATCGGCCGGGATGGCGCGATCTATTTCACCGTGGGCGGCCGGGGCAACCAGAGCGAGCTCTACCGGGTGACCTACTCAGGTACGGAGTCGAAGGCGCCGGTCGACGCCCGGCAGCCCGCGCAGGCCGAGGCACGGAGGCTGCGGCACGATCTCGAGGCCTTCCACCGGCCCGCCGCCGATCCCGCCGCCGCGGTCGCGCTCGCGATCGAACAGCTGGCGAACCCCGACCGGTTCATCCGCTACGCGGCCCGCGTGGCCCTCGAGCATCAGCCGCTCGAACGCTGGCAGGACAGGGCGCTTGCGCTCGCGGAGCCGCGGGCGCGGATCGCGGCCGCCATCGCCGTCGCGCGTCAGGCCGACCCCGAGGCACAGGGCCGCGTGCTCGCCGCGCTCGACGCCCTCGACCCGGCCGCGCTCGACACGGCCGGGAAGATCGATCTCGTGCGGGCCTACGAGCTGGCCCTCATCCGGCTCGGCCCGCCGTCGGCCGAGATCGCGGCGCGGATCGCCGCCAGGTTCGCCCCGCTCTTTCCCTCGGGCGTGTTCGACCTCGACCGTGAACTGTCGAGTCTCCTCGTCGCGGTGCGGGCACCGGGCATCGTCTCGAAACTCGTCGGTCTGCTCGAGCAGCCGAGCGGCTCGGCCGGAGTGACGAACCTTGCGGCCGATGAAGACGCCCTGCGGCAGCTGATCGCCCGCAACGCGGGCTACGGCGCCTCCGTGCGGGGCGCGCTCGAGAAGCGGTCGGATCTCCTGCAGGTGCACTATGCCTACGCCCTGCGGACGATCCCCGAGAAGACCGCCTGGACGCTCGACGACCGCAAGGGCTACCACGCCTGGTTCGCCCGCGCGCGGGAGTGGGCCGGCGGCAACAGCTTCCGCAGGTTTCTCACGAACATCGAAAACGAGAGCCTCGCCGGCTACACCGAGAACGACAAACTGGCGCTCGAGACGCTCGGGGCCCGAAAACCCTACACGCCTCCCCCGCTGCCGAAGCCGGAGGGCCCGGGCCGCCCCTGGACGGTCGAGGAGGTGCTCGCCGCCGCCGGCCGCGAGGGGACCCAGGGCCTGTCCAAGGGCCGCGACTTCGAGCACGGCAAGCGGACGTTCGCCGCGGCCCGCTGCATCGTCTGCCATCGCTACGGCGAGGACGGCGGTGCCACCGGCCCCGACCTCACGCAGGTGGCCGGCCGCTTCCAGCTCGTGGACCTGGTGGAGGCGATGGTGCATCCGAGCAAGGTGGTGTCGGATCAATACAAGGCGAGCATCGTGCAGACGTCGAACGGCAAGGTCTTCATCGGCCGGATCGTGAGCGAGTCGCCCGACTCGATCACGATCGTCACCGACCCCGAGGATGCGACGAAGTTCGCCACCCTCGCGCGGGCCGACATCGACGAGATCCTGCCCGCGAACGAGTCGCTCATGCCCAAGGGTCTGCTCGATCCACTCGGCGAGGCGGAGGTGCTCGACCTGTTGGCCTACACGCTCTCCCGCGGCAACCCGCGGGATCCGCGGTTCCAGAAGTAGCGCGGGCTCGACCTGTCCTCACGGCCGCC
>JBJTSM010000431.1:0-3800 GCA_046076685.1 Planctomycetia bacterium
CCCGGCGGACGATCCCGACGAGGCCGACACGAGCGTCGCCCGGATGCGGCCCGCCGCCTCGGCGTCGGGGCCGGGCACGGAGACACGGCCGGAACCGCAGCCCACGCAGGCCGCCGCACCGCCGAGGATGATCGTCGCAAAAACCCGATTCATGTGGATCACTACTGGTGAATCACTTTTGAAAGAGAGAGGGAGCGAGAACCATGTCGCCGAGGTTCGTGCCGGCCGCCTCGACCTTCACCTTACGGCGGCCCTTGGCGATCTTTTCCGCCTTGCCGCCGACGGTGATCTCGCCGATGTAGCCGGCCTTCTCGTGCCAGAGTTGCAGCTCGACCTCGCCGGCCGGAATGTTCTTGATCTCGAACGATCCATCGGCGGCCGAGACGGCGGCGTACGGATTCGGTCGGACGACCACCCACGCCTTCATCCATGGGTGGATGTTGCAGGTGACCTGCGCCGGGATCGCCTCCTCGTTGGCGAACGGGATGCTCGATTCACCGCCGGCCGGAATGAGGCTGTTGGAGGGCGGATTCTTGATCGTTGCGACGTTGCTGTTGTGCCCGACGGTGTCGGAGTTCTTGATGACAAGAGGCTGACCGGTGTGCACGACGACGACGTGGGGCGTGAACTTGCAATCCTTGTTGTCGAGCACGACCTTCGCGGCCTTCGCTTCCGCGGCCGCGTCGGGATGCACCTTCACGCCCTTGTCGCGCACGAATACGACGACGTTGGCGACGCCCTTGTCGGCCCCCACCGCCAGCTCTTCGTTGAGCAGTTTGTGCTTGCCGCACACCTCGACGTCCTTGTCGGCCTTCAATTCACCGGCGGCCGGCGCGTCGCCCCCGTAGAGAAAGCGGCCCTTGATGGTGCCCCACTCATCGGCATGGGCCACCGAGATGGCCAGCCCGAGTGCGACGGCCGCCGACGTGATGCTGACAGGGCGAACGCCGAAGGCGAAAGCACGGCGGGAGTTGTTGGTCGTCATGGGGCTCTCCGGATTGGCAAGAGGTGAATTCGGGCGGGCGATTCCGCGGGCAACGGGGCGGCACGCCACGCGGGCCGCCCACACCATCAGTTTAGCGCCACTCCCGGACTGCGGGAGGAAAGCTTTTCGGGGGGGACGTTGTTTCCGGCGGCGGCGTCTGATTCCCGGCTCCCCGCACTGTCGGCGGCCGGAGCCGCCGGGGCGTCGAGCCGTGCCGCCGGCTGGCCTGCCGGACGGCCGGCGGGCTGGGCGGGCTGCTGAACCGGCTGCTGCCGCAGGAAGGCCTCCAAGGACAGATTTTTCTTCGCGAACGTGTCGTAGTGCATCAGCAGGTCCGTGAGCGCGTCGACCTGCTGCTCGCTCGTGCCCGGATAGAGGTCCTGGCTGACCGGCTTGTCGAAGGGAATGTTGACCGGCATGCCGGTGTAGGGCAGGTACCGCTTCGGGTTCGCGATCCAGTTGTGGACGTAGTCGGGACGCAGCCGCTCATGCACCCGCTCGAGTTGCGGCGCCAACGCCTTCGGATTGCCCGGCGGCGCGTAGCTGCCCACGAGATGGCACTTCACGCAGTAGTTGTTGTTGGTCACGATCTTCATCGCCCCCTGCAGGTGGCCGGGCCGCAACTGTTCCGTCGCCGCCAGGGAGCTTTCATCGAGCCGCGGATCGTAGACATAGGGATAGTCCGCACCGTCCACCGCCGCGAAGTAGTTCACGAGCGCCGCGGCCTCGGACGACTGGAAATTGAACCGCGGCATCCGCAGCACCGCCGAGGGGCGGATCGTATGCGGGTTCAACAGGAATTTATGCAGCCAGCCGGATTGCACCTTCCGGCCCTCGCCGACCAGCGGCGGCGGCAGCCAGCCCCACGCATCGTCAGGCTTCACGTTGGGATTGATCTGCTTCTCGTCGGCGATGACCACGGGGAACAGGATGCGGGCGAGGTCGCCACCCTTGGCCGGGTAGTGCCTGCCGGCCCGAACCGCATCGATCGGCACGCTCACGTTCTGGCTGCCGACCAGTCGGGGCTCTCCGTCAACGAGCGCGTCGTGCCAGAGCATGACGGGCTGGTGAGGAGCGGCCTCGGTGTCTCCCTCCTCGATCGGGATGCCATCCTCGTCCACAAACTGCGGCTTTCCGGTCGTCGGATCGAGCACCGGCATCCCCTCGAGCCTGGCGGACCTGCGTCCCTGACGGTCGGTCACGAGCGACCGGGCGACGTCCTGCTCGGTGAAATGCGGAGAGAGGAACGGATAGTCGGCGACGGAGGGAGCCTCGCCGAGCGTCCCCGGCTTGTAGCGGATGTCCCAGCGATCCATCTGCAGGGCATGGCAGCCGCCGCAGTTGTACTGCTCGGCGACCTTGAGCCCGGCGAGACGCGCCTCCTCGCGGGGAGAGGGCTGATGGATGAACTGCGGCGCCGGTGGCTCGGCGACGAGGCCGAGCACGAACGTCATCACCGCCTCCCGCTGCTCGTCGTTGAACGGGAACTTCGGCATCCGGTACCGCTCGTTGTAGGTCTTGTTCTCCGCCTTCTTGTAGTCGTAGCTCCGCGGGGCGCGGAGCTTCTGCCAGAGGAAGCCCTCGCGTTCGTGCGCGAGGAGTTTCTCGAGGAAGAATCCGGTGTTCGGATCGACCGATTCGGGCGACACGTGGGCGGGAGCCGTGCTGGCATAGGCGAGATCGGGAGCGAGCGGCTCGTCCTGCGGCGGGGACGCGGCGTGCCCGTGGTGACCGGCGGCAGACGCCTCGTGACCAGCCTCAGCGTTGCCGTGGCCGGGCATATGGCCGGTTGCATGACCGCCGTGGCCGTGCTTGTCAGACAACTGGTGCATCACGAAGTGCGAGACCTGCTCGAAGGCGATCTTCGAGGGATCCTTGCGGCCCCAGTCTGCCAGCGCCGCGCCCGCGGCCTTCGCATCCTCGAAGCCCGGGATGTCGTGGCAGGCGGCGCAGGCGAGCTTGGCGATCGTCTTCTTGCCCACGTAGTGCAGCAGGGTGGCGTCGCGATCGGCAGAGGACATGCCCAAGAGCATCCGCTCGTCGCCCTGGATCGCGGCCTGATCCTGCCCCAGACCGTCGGCCAGCACCTGCTCCGCCCGCGCGGTCGGGAACCGGTCTTTGAGGTACATGAGCGCCAGGTCCTCGAGCGCCTTCCTTTCGTCACCCGTCAGCGAACCCGCCGCGGGCACCTCCGTGGCCTTCCAGTCCTCGGTCGATCGCAACAGATACGCCGTGGCGTCGGAGGCCGGATCGCTCACCTTGCCGTCCGCGAGGGTGACCGGCTCGAGCAGCACGTTCGGCATGAGCGTCCGCGGATGGTAGCGGGCGGGCTCCCGCAGCCAGCTGTAGAGCCAGGCGGCGCCACGCGGATTGGAGGCCACCTTCGCACCGATGCGGGACAGGTTCGGGCCGTGGGTGCTCGTGGCCTCGGGGAAGTCGGCATGCTGATGGCACGCCAGGCAGCCCCGGACCTGGAACACCTTCTTGCCCCGCTCGATGTCTGGCAGCGCCGTGATGCCCTCGTGGGGCTTCACGTATTCGAACGGCTGACTGGACCGCTGCAGGTAGGAGATCATCGAGCGAATTTCGAGCGGCTCGTAGCGCATCGACTCCTCGAGGCCCTTGCCCTCGAGATGCTCCCACAGCCCGAAGAACCGCGGCATCTTCGTGGACGGACGGAAGTCCTGGGGGTTCCGCAGCCAGGAGTAGAGCCAGTCAAACCCGACCTTGCTGGCCACGTGGCGCAGCGACGGGCCGACCTTCGGCAGCGTTCCGGGCGTCTCCGGGTCCTTCAGCAAAACCGCGAGCTGGTGGC
>JBJTSM010000432.1:0-2270 GCA_046076685.1 Planctomycetia bacterium
GTGGCAGCAGCCTCCCTGGCATGGCAACGTGCGGGGCCGCCAGTGTGGCACGCCGCAGCCGTGCTGCAGGGGCTCGAACGTGTTCCAGGCCCATCCCTTCCAGCAGCTCCACTGGAAGCACAGCGGCTGCGTGACGCTGCCCCCCTGCCTGCCGCGGCTGCACGGGCTTTGCCGGGATGGCGTCATGCCGTCGCCCGTCCCGCCGGCGCTCCCCCGCTGCCACCAGTGCGGCGCGGCGATCGAAGGAGGCTTCTAGAGACTTTTCGGCACTGGCCCGCCCGAGTCTCGAAGCCCCATCGCCGCGACACCTGCGTGGCAGCGGAAGTCGACCCCCCTGACGCGGTCCGGCCGGAGAACGTGCACCGGCCGGGCCGCGGTTTATCGCACGAGTCAGCCGGCCGGCCGCGGCGGGGAAGCCAGCCCGTCTCAGGCCAGTGAGGCCAGGAGCATCGCCAGCGTGACGACGATCGCTCCCGCCACGTCGATCACCACGCCGCCGGCCATCATCGCCCGCAGCGGCACCCGGCCGGAACCGTAGACGATCGCATTGCACGGCGTGCTCACGGGCATCATGAAGCCCAGGCTCGATCCGAACGTGGCAGCCAGAGCGGGCACCAGCGGATCGACCCCGATCGCCCGCGCCAGCGCGATCACGACCGGCACGACCATGTTCGCGCTGGCCGTGTTGCTCGTGAATTCGCTGGTCAGCACCGCCACCACGACCGCCACGGCCACGAGCGCAGGCCCGCTCCATTCGCCCGCCGGTATCCAGCCGGTGATCGACCGGCCGATCGCCCCGGCCAATCCGGTTGAAAAGCAGAGTTCGCCGAGCGCCAGGCCGCCGCCGTAGAGCAGCACGATATCCCAGTCGATCCGCGCCTCCCGCCATTCGAGGGCCCGGCGACGCCGGCCGGACTCGTCCACGTCGCCGGGCAGGAGAAACAGCAGGATCGCCCCGATCAGGGCCGCGACGCCCTCGGGCAGCCGCTTCCCGAGCCAGATGCAGACCGGATGGGCGGCACCGAGCGCCAGGAGCAGGACGCCCGGCAGCACCCACATGGCCACGGTCAGGGCGAAGGCGGCGGCGACCGATTTCTGGCCGACCGTCCAGCCCCCGAGCCGCTGCCGCTCGATGGCCACGTAGCGGCCGACCCCCTCCAGCCGGTCGATGCCGGCCGGAAACATCCGCGTCAGCACGGCCACGGCGAAGGTCGTCAGCACGGCCACGAGCGGCACGCCGATCGCGCACCAGCCGAAGAACGACACGTTCACGCCGACCTGGTCGCGAATGAAGGCCAGTCCGATCAGGTTCGGGGGCGTGCCGATCGGCGTGGCCAGGCCGCCGATCGAGGCCGCGAAGGCCACACAGAGAAAGAGGCTCGTGGCGAAGGTCGGCGCCGGCGGTCTGCCATGCTCGAGCGACGCGGTCTCGATGGCCCCGAGGATTCCCGTCACGATCGCCATCATCATGGCGGCGGTGACGGTGTTGGAGATGAAGGCACTGATGAGCACCGACACCAGCGCGATCGCCCCGAGGATCCGTGCCGGTCGCTCACCGACGCCGGGCACCGAGAGCACCGCGTAGGCGAGCCGACGGTCGAGCCGGCGCAGCCGGATCGCCTCGGCGATGCAGAACGACCCGATGAAGAGAAAGATCAACGGATCGGCGAACGGGCGGAACACCTCCTTCGCGGGCGCGACCCCCGCCACGACGCAGGCCACCGCGCCGAGCAGGGCGGTGACCGCGAGCGGCAGCGCCTCCGTCACCCAGAGCACGATCACGAGCAGGAGGATCGGGGCCAGCGTCAGGGCTTCGGTCGAGAGCGGCATGCCGCCACTGTACCGGGTTTCGGCCGGCCGCATGTCCGTCCGGACCAGCGCTCCGCCGGCATCCACCCCCGGGCTCGCGCCCGGGGCTTGTATGCAATGCAAGCCCCCGGCGCAAGCCGGGGGATCGGATGCACCCCGGACTCCAGATCGTTCTCGGCCCGGCAAGGGAGGCCACCGTTTTTCCGCGATGCGCCGGCCGCACGTCCGTCCGAACGCAGCGCTCCGCCGGCATCCACCCCCGGGCTCGCGCCCGGGGCGTGTATGCAATACAAGCCCCCGGCGCAAGCCGGGGGATCGGGGCCACCCCGGACTCCGGCACGATGCCGCACCTTGCCGTGTATTCAGTACGTCTTCCCGAGCGCCGCCTGCGCCGCGGCCAGCCGGGCGACCGGCAGGCGGAACGGCGAGCAGCTGACGTAGTCGAGCCCCACGTGGTGGCA
>JBJTSM010000433.1:0-2057 GCA_046076685.1 Planctomycetia bacterium
CATGGCGGCGGCCCGCGACATCGATACCCTGCTCAAGAACTGGGACTTCCAGCCCGGCGAGGTCAACGCCCGCCTTCTCAAGGCGCGGAATGGCCGGGAAGTGCTCCAGATGCGGGTCGACATGGGCCTGCTGCAGATGGAGACCGATCTGCGTCCGGACGGCCTGCGGCCGCACGGCGCGGAGACCTACTACGACTACCTCGTGAGCGAGGTGATTCGGGAGGGAGGAGCGTTCCGGCTGTCGAAGGAGCAATGCGCCGAGGCGGACCGCGAGTTCGTGCAGTATTACCACCGCCGGCTCTGTTGGCTTTCGCTGCGGGAGTACCAACGGGCCGCCAAGGACGCGGATCACAGCCTCGCGTTCATGGATTTCGTGCGGGAGCACTCCCCGGACGAGGAGTGGACGCTTTCGCACGAGCAGTATCGGCCGTTCGTCCTCTTTCACCGGGTGCAGGCCGCCGCCCTCGCGGCCCTGCAGGACTCGGGGCCGGAGGCCGCCATCGGTGAGATCAACCGCGGGCTCACGCGGTTTCGGGAGCTTTTTGCCCGCTACGAAGCGGTCGAGCAGTACGACGAGGATGAACTCGTCAAGCGGCTGCACGAGATGCGGGAAAGCGTGCGGCAGCGGTACGAGGTGGGCCGCACGCTCGACGAGCAGCTCGCCGAGGCGATCCGTGCGGAAAATTACGAATTGGCGGCCACCATTCGCGACAAGATCATCCACGAGAAGATTCGCAGTTCCGACGAGTAGCCCGAAGGGCCCCGGGGCCGTGGTAAATTTTGCAAGCGTTGGCTTCAAGCTGGTGGGGTTGGGTTGACTCGGATGGCGGAGGGGCGTCCGGAGGGCGTTTTCCGGCTTTGGCACGCGAAATGCGTGCTATGTTTCCAGAGCCCAGTTCCTCGCATCTTTTGCCGACGCAGGAGACCCTCGCCATGAACGCCACCACCCATCGACTTGCCGCCGCCGCCCCTGTTGCCAAGCCGGGCCCCGGCGGCGTCTGCCGATTCGTCGTGACCGTCGGTGATGCCCAATGCGAGCTGCGGGCCCGGCCGATCGCGACGATTTCCGACGTGCTCGGATTCGAGCAGGAGATCGCAGGGGATCTGGTCGATTTCGCCGACGAATCGGCCGACGGCCAGCTCGTGGCCGACCTCCTCGAGTCCCGCCTGATCGCCCCGCCGGTGTACCGGCGCCGCCGCCAGCGGCCCGTGAGCTCCCGAGCCGTCTTCTTCGCCACCGGTCGGTGACACGGCGGCGGGCGGCGCGGGCGGGGGCGGAGCGTGTGTGCCCCGCCCGGTTCTGGTAGATTCCCGGGCCTTCCCCGGCGAGTCCCTTCATGACCCAACCCCTGACCGTGCCCCCCGGACGCGACATCCGGCTGGCCGATTTTGATCCCGACTACCACGAGGGGATCGACCGCGCCGACGCGGAGGCCGAGACGCAAAAACACGCCGACAAGCTGGATGAACTGGCCTACCGGCTGTTCGCGGAGGCCAAGCGGGCGGTGGTGGTGGTGCTGCAGGGGATCGACACCTCCGGCAAGGACGGCACGATCCGCATGATCGCCGGCGGCGTGAGCCCGCAGTGCCTCGACGTGAAGAGTTTCAAGGCGCCCAGCGCCCTCGAGCTGTCGCACGACTTCCTCTGGCGGGTGCACGCGGCCGTGCCGGCCCACGGCAGGATCGGCATCTTCAACCGCTCCCATTACGAGGACGTGGTGGTGGTCCGCGTCCGCAAGCTCGTGCCGAAGGATGTCTGGAAGGAACGCTACGCCCAGATCAACGCCTTCGAGAAGCTGCTCAGCGACGGGAACGTCACGTTCGTGAAGTGCTTTCTCCACATCAGCAACAAGGAGCAGCGACAGCGGCTCGAGGACCGCCTCCGCGACCCCAAGAAGCAGTGGAAGCTGGGGCCGGGCGACCTCGAGGACCGGCGGCTCTGGGGCGAATTCCACAAGGCGTACGACGACGCGCTGACGCAGTGCAACACGGAGTACGCCCCCTGGTACGTCGTGCCGGCCGACAAGAAGTGGTATCGAAACCTCGTGGTGGCCAGG
>JBJTSM010000434.1:0-2293 GCA_046076685.1 Planctomycetia bacterium
CCTTGGGATCGGTGGCGAGCTGGAAGTCCACCGTGTCCCCGCCGATATACATCTGAGCCGACGGTGGCGCCGTTTACCCAGGGGGTGGCGTCCTTTACCTCCCAGGCGAGGTAAAGCTGCTGGACGTCGTAGGCGGCGGCGGAGCGGACGACCGCGTCCTCGCCCTTCTTGTAGGTGATGATCTGGGCACCCTTAAAGTCGTCGGCCAGGTTGCCCGTGAAGGTCGGCGTCGCCTGCGCGATCGTGACTTGTTGCTTACCGACGGCGGCCTGGGCGAACTGGTCACGATAGGACTGGGCCTCCTTCACGTCGGCCGCCGAGATCGCAATCGCCTCGCCCTTCATGGCCTTGACGGTGTCCAGGCCCACCACCTCCACGTTCCAGAAGGCGGTTTTGCCGGCCTGGATGAACAGCCGCCCATCGTCGGTCTTCGTCATCGAGCCGCCGAAATCCTCACCACCCATGCCGGCGGGGCAATTGTCCAGGCTCACGCCGGGGGTTGCCTCGGCCGGCCACTGGATCTTCAACTGGTCGGGCTGGAACAGCCGCGTCAGGTAGAAGCCCTTCTCGGTCAAGAGGTGCCACTCGCCGTAGTTGGTGACGATCGCCCAGAGGTTGCCGATCGGCTCGGGGAGCCTGACCACGCCGCAGGGGCCGTAGCTGCCGCGGACCATGCCCGCTTCCGGCGGACAGGCGTTGTGCGAGCCGTGCACGCCGACGAAGTTGTCGGGGTAGCGCCACCGCAGTCTGCCCGTGGCGACGTCGTAGCAGCGGAACCAGCTCTCGTTGACACCGTACTTGCCGCCGTAGAGCATGAGCCGGTCGTCGGCCGAACCCATGCCTTTGTTATACATGCCGGGGGTGTTGTCATCGGGCAGCATGACGCCCGTCGCAAGGTCGTACTTCGGCGCCCCGCAGGGGGTGAAGCCCGTCACGGCATACTGCTTCTTGCCGGCGTAGATCGTCAGGTTCGGGGCCAGGTTCATGTACCAGCCGCTGAAGCTGAGCCCCTCGTCGAACGTCTGCTCCTCGGCGGGCTGGCGCCGGCCGTCGCCGTTCTCGTCGGCCCAGAAAGTCGTGAACGTCTGCTTCGTCTCCTTCGCCCCCTTCTTGTTGGGGTCCGGCGGCACGGTCTTCGTGTCGAAGAAGAACGCGCTGCGGAGCGGGTAATCGGCCTCGCCCACGCACTCGAAGATCTGGATCGACTTTGAACCATGGATCCACCCGTCGGCCACGGCCAGGTAGAGCCTGCCGTTTGCCCCCGTGCCGAAGCGCGAGTTACTCATGCCGCCGGGGTCGCCGTCCATCCTCCCCTCGGAGCGTTTGATCACGGCCAGGCAGCCGCCGTGCCCGGTCTTGGGGTCGAGCTTCCACGCGCAGCTCTGCCCCACCATGAGGTCGGGGTTCCGCGGGTTGATCGCCCCGCCACACGCGCCATAGGTGGCGGGACCGAGCAACTCCTTCACCAGACTGCCGTTCTTCGCGTCCCACACGCTGAACCGCCTGGGGGCCTGGTCTTGCTCGCAGACCCAGAGCTTGCCCTCGGCGTCGATGGCCAGGTCCTTGATGAACGCCATGCCGTCCGGCGTCCACTTGCCCACGAGCGTCCGGCCACCTTTGCGGCCGATCGTCGCGACCGGCTTGCCGTCCGGCCCGTAGACTGCCACCCGGTTGTCCGGCTCGCGCAGGCCCACGTAAAGGCGGCCGTTGCTGTCGACGGCGAGAGCCGCGGCGTTGTTCAGGCCGGTGAGCACCGGCGCAGGCTTCTCGGCACCGGCGGCCAAGGCGAGCACCGTCTTGCCCGCGGAAAGGATGGAGAGCTTGCCGTCCGGCCCGGTCTTCAGTGCGCCGGGGGCCTCGACGCTGATGGTGGTCAAGACGTTGCCGGCCTTGGCATCCGCGACGATGATCGTATCGGCCGTGGAGAAGGAGACATACAGCTTGCCACCGGTGACGGCCATGCCTTCCGGGGGCAGGGGTTGGCCCTTGGCGTCCTTGGGCATCGCGGCCTTGTCGTTCCACAAGGATTCGATGGCCAGGTCGGGGCTGTCCGTGCCTGTCCAGGGGATATAGGAGCCGTCTTTGCAGGCGAGCTTGTAGATTCTTCGGGGTGCGCCGAACATCGCGCAACTATCCAGAATGAAGGCTTCGCCATCGGCCATGGCGATCAGGGACGCACCGGCAGTGCCACCCCGATTGTTCTTCCACACCACCTTGCCCGCGAGGTCGCAGGCGAGCAGGGCCGAGCCGGCCTCCGCCATCGTCCAACCCAGATACACCTGCTTGCCATCGG
>JBJTSM010000435.1:0-3384 GCA_046076685.1 Planctomycetia bacterium
GCGGTCTACGCACGGTGCCTGTCGGCCCTAAAGGACGCCCGCGTGCGGGCGAGCAAGGTGCTCAAGGGCCCCGACATGGCCAACCGCGGTGATGCCGCCGCATTCACGGAGCAGGTGCGGCAGGCGCTCTACGCCTCGAAGATCGCCAGCTACGCGCAGGGCTTCGTGCAGCTGGCGGCCGCGGCGAAGGAACAGGGCTGGCCGCTCGACTACGGCTCCATCGCCATGCTCTGGCGTGGCGGCTGCATCATCCGCGCCCAGTTCCTGGAGCGGATCGCGGAGGCCTACCGGGCGCAGCCGGACCTCGAAAACCTGATGCTCGCCCCCTACTTCACCGACGCGCTGGCCAGGTCGCAGGCAGCCTGGCGGCACGTGATCGCCACCGCGGCCACGATCGGCGTGCCGGTGCCCGGGTTCATGGCGGCACTGGCCTATTACGACGGCTACCGCCACGAGCGGCTGCCGGCGAATCTGCTGCAGGCGCAACGGGATTATTTCGGCGCCCACACCTACGAGCGCACGGACAAGCCGGGCACCTTCCACTCCGAGTGGCTGGAACTCCGCCGCCCCGTGGGCTGATCCCTTCACCACCCGAGGACGCCCCATGGCCGACTCCTATCTGGACAACCTCTTCGGGCTCGCCGGTCGCACGGCCGTCGTCGTCGGCGGCACGGGCGTGCTGGGCGGCGCGCTGGCCGAGGGCCTGGCACGGGCGGGCGCCTTCGTGGTCGTGGCGGGCCGGGGGGCCGACCGGGGCGAAGCCCGCGTCGACTCGATCCGCGCGGCCGGCGGCCAGGGCACGTTCGTCTCCGTCGATGCGGTCGACCGCACGAGCGTGCGGGCGCTCCTCGAGGGGGTGATCCATGCCCGCGGCCGGGCCGACATCCTCGTGAACTGCGCCGGCGTCAATTCTTCGGTGCCCTATTTCGAAATCACCGACGACGACTTCGCCAAGGTCCTCGACACCAACCTGAAGAGCACCCACCTCGGCTGCCAAATCTTCGGCTCCCACATGGCCGGCCTCGGTGGCGGGGCGATCCTCAACATCGGCAGCGTCTCGGCCGACAAGCCGCTGTCGAAGGTCTTTGCCTATTCCGCCTCGAAGGCCGCGGTCGTCAACTACACCCGCAACGTGGCCCGGGAGCTGGCCCCCAAGGGCGTGCGGGTCAACGTGCTCTGCCCCGGCTTCTTTCCCGCCGAACAGAACCGCAAGATCCTCTCGCCGGAGCGGACGGCCTCGATCATGAGCCAGACCCCGATGAACCGGTTCGGCAATCCGGAGGAACTCGTCGGCGCCGCGATCCTGCTCTGCGCCCCGGTGGCGGGCAGCTTCATCACCGGCACCGACCTCTACGTCGACGGCGGATTTACGGGTATGCGACTGTGAGCGTGTCCCACACGATCGTGATCTTCGGCGCTTCCGGCGATCTCACCAGCCGCAAGCTCGTCCCCGCGCTCTACAACCTGATGCGCAGCGGCTCGCTGCCGAAGGACACCCGGATCGTCGGCTTCTCGCGGACGCCCATGAGCGACGAGGCATGGCGGTCGGCCCTGAAGGACTCCACCGCCAAGCACGCCGGGGGAGATCCGCTCGAAGACGCCTCCTGGGGGGAATTCGCCCGGACGATCCACTACCAGCCGGGCGATATCGGCAAATCGGAAGACTTCCAAGCCCTCGCCGACCGTCTGCACGCGCTCGAGGGCGGGGCGGAGACGACGCGGGTCTACTACCTCGCCACCGCGCCGCAGTTTTACGAGCCCGTGGTCGCGGGTCTCGGCAGCCACGGCATGGCTGCCGAGTCGCACGGCCCGCGGCGGATCGTCGTCGAAAAGCCGTTCGGCACCGACCTCGCGACCGCCCGGGCCCTCAACGACCACCTGCACGGCGTGTTCCACGAGCATCAGGTGTTCCGCATCGACCACTATCTCGGCAAGGAGTCGGTGCAAAACATCCTGGCGCTGCGGTTCGCCAACACGATCTTCGAGCCGGTGTGGAACCGCCGCTACATCGACCACGTGCAGATCACCGTGGCCGAGGAGGTGGCCGTGGGCCGCCGCGGCAGCTACTACGACACCGCGGGTGTGCTCCGCGACATGTTCCAGAACCACCTGTTGCAGTTGCTCATGGTGACGGCCATGGAGGCACCGGTGCGGTTCAACGCCAACGCCGTCCGCAACGAGAAGGTGAAGGTGCTCGAGGCGATCCATCCGCTCGACCTCGGCGAGGTGGCGGCGGCCGGGATCCGCGGCCAATACCGCGGCTACCTCGACGAGCCTGGGGTCGCTCCACAGAGCCAGACGGCCACCTTCGGCGCCATCCGTCTGGAGGTCGACAACTGGCGGTGGCAGGGCGTGCCGTTCTACCTGCGCAGCGGCAAGGTGATGAGCTGCCGCACGACGCAGATCGTGATCGCCTTCCGCCAGCCGCCGCTGGAACTGTTCGCGGAGGGCAGGCACAAGGGCGTCCGCGAGGCCAACCGGCTCGTGATCCAGATTCAGCCGGCCGAGGGCATCCAGCTGCACTTCCACACCAAGGTGCCGGGGGACGGCATGAAACTGCGGCTGACGGATCTCGAATTCAGCTACTCGCGGGAGTTCATGGGCCGGCTGCCGGAAGCCTACGAGCCGCTGCTGCTCGACGTGCTGACCGGCGACGCCAGCCTCTTCGCCCGCGCCGACGAGGTCGAAAAGTCGTGGGAGATCATCGATCCGTTCGTGCGGGCCTGGAGTTCGGTCGACATGCCGCCGATCGACCAGTACGAGGCCGGTGCCTGGGGCCCGATGGCGAGCGTCGAGTGGATGGCCGCCCAGGGCCGCACCTGGTTCGACACCTGCCCTGTCCTCACCTGATCGTGGTCTGACGCGATCACGCGCCGCGACGTGGATGGTACGATGACGGCCGTCATGCCGGCTCCCTTCCCAGTCCCCACGCTGTCGATCGGCGGGATCGCGCTCGCCTCCCCGGTGGTGCAGGCTGCGCTCTCCGGCTACAGCGACCGCGCCATGCGGGTGCTCGCCCGGCGGCACGGGGCGTCCTATTCACTCGGCGAGGTGCTGCTCGACCGGTTCGTCAACGAGGTCGGCGGCAACAGGCGCAACCTCGCCCGCATCGCCGTCTCGCCAGAGGAGCATCCGGTCGGCGGCCAGCTGATGGGATCGAACCCCGACGACTTCCCCCCGGCCGCCCGCCGGCTCGTGGCGGAGGGGTTCGACGTCATCGACATCAACTTCGGCTGCCCCGTGAAGAAGGTGCTCGGCCGCTGCCGCGGGGGCTACCTGCTGAGCGTGCCGGAGACGGCGCTTGAGATCGTGTCGCGGGTCCGCGAGGCGGTGCCGCCGCGGGTGCCCGTCACGCTGAAGATGCGACGCGGCATCGACGACTCG
>JBJTSM010000436.1:0-4087 GCA_046076685.1 Planctomycetia bacterium
CATGGCGGCGCTCGTGAAGCCGCTCCAGGACTGGGGCATGCGGGAGGTGGAGTTCTCCTGGGTGCTCGAGAGCAACCACCTCTCGAAGCGCACGCTCGAGCGCGGCGGCGCACTGGTCACCAAGAAGTACCGGATCTATCAAGACGACCCGCCCAAGGCAGTCGGGTCGTAACGCCTCCGCGTGCAGGCGACGGGATCAACGGCCTGCCGGTTCATCGATGCCGAACTGGGCCCGCTCGTAATCGGTGAGCGTCCGGCCGATCGCCCGGCGGCCCATCGCGATGAGCCGGTCCGCGTCCATCTCCCAGAGACGGACCGAAGTCGGCGACGACGAGACCAGCCAGCGGTCCGAGCGGTCGAATTCGATGAACTGAACCGGGGCGATGTGGCCCCGCAGCGCGATGCCGCTGCGCGTGACCTCCTCCGCCCGCAGATCCCAGACCTGCAGGCTGCCGTCGGAGTAGCCGGTCGCAAGAAGCTCGGAGTCGCCGGAAAACGCGGCGCACTGAAATTCCGCTTCCCGGTCCTGCAGCAGCCTCGTCTTCACTTCCCGGCCGTCGGCTTCGATCCGGATCAGATCGATGTCTTCTCCCGGGGAGACTTCGGTCCGCCAGCGTCCATCCGGCGATTTCGCGAACGGCCCCGTGCCGCGGCCGGTCCACGTGGTGGGCGGCACGATGGCCGCCATCCCCTCCGCCACCGGTTCCGGAGCGTCCACGGGAACGCCCTGTCGCAGGCGATGCCGCTGGACCGTTCCGTCGCGCATCGACACCGTCAGGGCGTCGGCGGTCAGGCTGAAGGCGAGCCGCGGCTGCACCGCGATGCCGGTGACCTGCGCCCGGCGGATCGCCCCATCGGGGCGGACCGGACTCCACTCCCAGAGCACGATCGCACCGCCACCACCGCTCGGGCCCGCGGTCCAGAGCTGGCCGGGCTCGACGCCGAACCGCAGGCAGGCGGGATCGATCCCGTCGGTCGAGAAGCGGACCGCGGGCCGCGTGGCGAGCCGCGTCTGCCCCGTTCCGGCGGGCAATTGGCTCAGGTCCCAGACACAGACCGTGTGGTCGGCGCCGCCGGTGGCGAGCCAGCGGCCGTCCGGGCTGAACGTGTGGAACACCACCTTGCCGTCGTGGCCCACCAGTTCGAGCGGCGACCGCAGGGGATCGTCGCTGGTCAGGTCGAGGACCCGGACGACCTTGTCCTCTCCGTCGATCGCCAGCCAGTGGCCGTCGGGGCTCATCACGCGTTCGCCGGTGGCGCCGCCGGCCGGCGCATCCGGACGCGCGAGCAGCGTGCCGGGCCGTGGGGCGAGCGTCTGGTTGATGACTTCGGGGTGGGGCACGGTGAAATCCCACGTCTTCGCCGCGACCTCGTCGACCGAAATCAGGCGGCGGCCGTCGTGTGAAAATGCGAGCTGCGAAGCGCGGTAGCGATGTCCGCGCAGGGTGCAGGTCGGCAGGTCGCTGTGCTTCCAGCCGTCCACCGCGTCGGCGAGGTTCCATGCGTAGATCTCGCCCCTGGCAAGTGACGCCACCAGCCACGTGTCGGAACAAGCGATCGAGAAATGCTCCTCCGGCGAGTGTGTCTCCACGACGTGTTTCTCGAGCCAGTCGCCCTTCAGTTGGCGCGACAGGAGCCGCCAACCCTTGAGCCGACCCTTGCGTTCCGTCAGCAGGAGCCGGTCGCCGCGGCCCTGATAGAGCGCGGTGGCCTCACCCGGCACCGTGGCGATCACGGCCCCCGGGCCGGGCGATTCGAGATTCCAGAGCCTGACCTGCGAATCCGCAGCGCCCTCCCGCGTGACGAGTTCCCGGCTGTCGGGCGAGAAGGCGAGCGGGCGGTGTCCCGCACCGCCCACGAGCGGCAACGGCTCCGCCGGTTCGTCACCCAGCCGCCAGACCTGCACCGTGTCTCCGGCGGCATCGGTCGGCGCGACCGCCTGCATGGCGAGTCGGCCGCTGTCGGGGCTGAATACGGCGGTCGCCGCCACTCCCTCGAGGATCGTGCCCGTCCGGCCGCCGGCCGGGGTGGTGCGATCATGGAGATCGTGGAGCCTGCCCGTGCCGTTGGCCGCGAAGAAGAGCCAGCGGCCGTTCGGGCTCAGTCGCAGCGTAGCCTGTTCGGGAACGAACGGCCCAGCCAGGGAAGCGATCACGACCGGCTCGCGCACCGCGTCATTCGGATCGACGACGGTGATGCCGCCGTCGGCCGCCACGAGCGCCAGCCGCGACTCGTCGGCGCTCGTGGCCGCCAGCGCGGCCTGCACGCCGTGGGCCTGGCCGGTCGCGGCCGGATCGAGCCCATCCATGTCGAAGAACCGCGTCGTGCAGACCAGCCAGCGGCCCGCCGCACTCAGAGCGAGCACCGGCTCCGGTGGATGGAACGGCACGCCGCCGATTTCCATGAGCGCCTCGCGGAGCGATTCCTCGGCGGCGGGCATGATCGGGAGGCCGTGCCGGGTGGTTGTCCGGACCGCCTCGATGGCCAGCAACACGCATAGGTCGGGCCGGGTGCGCTTGAGCGCGCGGGAGTTCGCCGCCAGGGCGCCCGCCCGCGCCCGGCGGATGCCGGTGATGGCCAGTTCCCGCTCCTTTCGTTCGGCTTCCGCCAGCGACGTCTTCTCGGCGGCCAGTTTGTGCGCCACCCGTCGCTGACCATCGACCACCTTGACCGCCGCCAAGGCGACCAGCGCCGTCGCCGCCACCGCCGAAAAACCTGCCACCGCCCAGGCGCGGTGCCGACGGATCCAGCGGAAGATCCGCTCGGAGGACCGCTCCCGATGGGCGGCGAACGGCTGATCGGCGAGCCAATTCTCGACATCGTCGGCAAGCGCGGCGGACGACATATATCGGTCGGCCGGGGCGCGGGCCATCGCCTTGGCGGCGATCGACTCGAGGCCCCGTGGCACCAGGGGCTGGATCATCCGGGGGGAGGGATAACGGCCCGCCTGCACGTCCCGGAGCACCTGCCCCAGGTCGTCGCCGCGGAAGGGGGGCTGGCCGGCGAGCAGGTGATAGAGCGTGGCGCCGAGGCTGTAGATATCGCTGGCGGGGCCGGTCGAGGCGGTGCGGCCGGCGGCCTGTTCGGGGCTCATGTAGGCCGGCGTGCCGATCAGGCTGCCGGCCATCGTGAGGTCGCCCGTTTGCGGCGACGCCACCCGCAGCCGCGACTCGGTGGCGTCCTTCTTCTGCCGGCCCCCCTCGTTTGCCGCGGGCGCGTCGCCGAGCGATTTCGCGAGCCCCCAGTCGACGACGATCGTCTCGCCATGTCGGCCGAGCATGATGTTGTGGGGCTTGATGTCGCGATGAAGCACCCCGCGGCCGTGCGCGTAGTGGATCGTCTGGCAGACGACGATGAAGCTCCGCAGCAGCCTGCGCAGCCGCAACGACCATTCCTCGGCATCGAGCGACCCGCCGCGCACGGCCGCGTGCAGGTCGTCGATCGCCTCGAGCAGGCTGGTGCCGCGGATGAACCGCATCGCGTAGTACGGACGGCCGTCGGCATGGGTGCCGAGGCTGTAGACCGGCACGATCCCGGGATGCTCGAGCCGGCCGGTGATCTCCGCCTCGACGAGAAACCGCCGTCGGCTCTCCGAGTCATGCGCATGGCCCGACTGGATCTGCTTGAGCGCCACTTCCCGATGCAGTTCCGCATCGTGGGCCACGAAAACCTCGCCGAGGTTGCCCGTGGCATGCGGGCGGAGCACGTGAAACCGTGGGGCGTTCGCGTCAGCCGCCGGCGGGTGCAGCCCCGCGAGGGTCTGGTAGGGGTCGGCGACCTTCGGGCCGGGCTCTTCGGGAGTCGTCATTCCTCCGCCTCGGGCGACCGCTCGGTCGACACCTGCGCTCTCCGACCGCGTCTGGCTCGCACGGCACTCTCTTCAGGATACGACTGCGGCCGGGAACACACAACCCGACGGCCGCCGCGTATACTTTCCCGTCTTCGCGGGCCCATGCTCCGTGATCCATCACCCCCGGCACCTGCAGGAACCATCATGAGCACCACGACCAAACAGACGATCGACCTCCTGCTCGAGAGCTACAGCATGGAGCTCGAGACGGTCATGAACTACCTCGCCAACAGCGTG